>DASWAB010000030.1:0-3837 GCA_036391375.1 Nitrospirota bacterium | reverse complement strand
CGCCGGTCGGCACGAATTCATGAAGCGCTGCGAGAATCTTGCCGCTTCTCGCCTCGTCCACGGGCCCTTCGCGGTAGTAGCGGTCGAACATGGCCTTGATCTGGTCCTTGGCCGAAAGGGTCAGGCCGATGATGTCCCCGTTCGCACGCGCCTTTCCGCCCCTGATTCTGTCGAAGACCGTCTCCAGCTGGTGCGTAAACGAGGCGATGTCGTGGAACTCGCACGCCCCGCCCGACCCTTTGATGGTATGCATCGCCCGAAAGGCCCTTCCGAGCTGCTCCTTGTCGTCAGGGTTTTTCTCAAGCTCAAGCAGCGCGCTCTCGAGCTCAGCCAGAAGCTCGTAGGCCTCTTCCTGGAACGTGACGCGAAGCTCCTGCACGATCTGGTCCGCCGGCAGGTCGTCCGGCATGTTCTCCGGGTCAGTCATTGCGCGCCTCCGTTAACGCTGTCCACAGGCAGTCCGTTTCGCTGTCCGTGCAGCCCTTGTGGCGGATATACCCCGCGGTTTTGGCTGCGTCTTTGATTATCCGGGGGGGGGCGCCTGCGAACTTCACGCGCTTCTTCAGTCTGATCGCGCTGCGGTGCGCAGAGTAAAACACCTGCAGGCAGGAAAGATCCACTTCGCTCACGTCCTGAAACGCTATCGAAATTTCGTCGGCATCCAGGAGCGATTTGATAAAGACCTTCTTCATTTCCTCCGCGTGTTGTAGCGTAAGATCGCCCGAAAGCGTGATGATGCCTTTCCCCTCCGTTTGTCTGACGCTCAAGCTCATAATCCTCGCCTCCCACTTGAACAGGTTCTCAAAGGAGCATTGTCCGTGTCCGCCCGCCCGTTTCTCTCCTGCCCAACCTCTCGGGCCAAACGAGCGTCAGATCGGATTTGTGTTCGCACAGTTCTCCTGCTCAATAACAAATATTTTCTGTCTACAAATAGAAAAAATGACAAATCATATTTAGCAATATCTATACCAGAGCTTATTATTATTAAAATCAATAAGTTATATATTAAGTCATGACGGTTTTCCAACAGACTCAATGACTAATACTATTATTAAACAACAACATATCGGTTTATTATGCTTACTTTATGGGTCGTATTTTGAACATGTTTTTACTCTACATGCTAGAGAGAAGTGGTGAGTGCCACAAAGTTTTTAGGCGCCTTACCAGTCTGCCCATTCAGATACTTCCTGATTTGCCGCCTGCAACACGTCGATGCCTTTTTCGATGACGATGAAGTCATGTCCGCCGGAAGAGTAGCACGTTATCTACAGGACATACAAACTGTGTTTTAAACGAGTGTCCGGAAAGCGCCCCTTTCAGGTTTTATGATAAAATTCCGATGTCGTGTTAAATTTGCTTGATTTTCTCTCTATAAAAGGAATATAATCTTGCCGTTTTTGTGATAGGCGTGTCTCGGGCGCCAGCAGGCTCCCGAAAACACAAAACCGGCAATCGCAGCATGAACGCTTTCGATCTCGATGCGGTGCGTTTTTTATCCAACTTTTTTCTATTTCAGAAACGCATTGCTATTATTTTCCGGGAAGAAAGGGGGTGAAACATCATGAAGAAAATCTCGGCAATCATAACCATTTTGGCCATTGCCACAGTCTTTGCCTTTGCTGGATGCCAGAAACAAGAGGCCCCGAAGCCCGCGGAACAGACTGCGCCGACCTCCACCATGACCACGACTGCGCCGGCCGCCACACCAGGGAAGTAAACTGCGAAAGGCCCTCCCCCGCTCAGGAGGGCCTTTTTTGTTAAAGGCCCGCTTCTCCTAAACTTTCATTTGACACCGAACAAGCCTAAGATCCCTTCGCTTTCGCAATTATTTTTTCAGCCTTCGTTAACCACAGGATTGATTTGTTTAAACTGAGAATGCGCTGCAAAATGGAAGGGGGGTGAATGAACATGAAAAAGATGATTTTCATCGCTGCGTTACTGGCCGTTGTTTCGGCTTTCGCATTCGCCGGCTGCATGACGGGGACTGCTTCCGCTCCCAGGCAGGCCGAACAATCGTCCGGGACCACTACCGTGAGCCCAGCGAAACCAGCCGCGGGTTGTTGAACTGCTCTGCCCTTACACGCCTGATGCAGAGAGGCCCTGCCGGGAAGGGCGGAACGGAGACGAGACATGATGACCGACGCCGTCGAGGGAGGCGCGGAGCGCGCTTCCCCCGGCGGCGATATGAACGCGCGAATCTCCCTTACGATACGGGAGGAAAGGAAGACGCCGTCATGGAACGATTGTCAAAAAATGACGTGCTGGCGATTGCCCGGACGACAGGGAACGCTTCCGGCTTCGATCTCTCGGGCATCAATTTGAGGGGCGCCGAGCTTCTCGGCCTGCGGTTCGACGGATCGAATCTTGCAGGCGTCAATCTGAGCAGCGCGAACCTGAGCGGCTCGAGCTTCGAGAACGCAGATCTCACGGGATGCGATATGAGCAGCTCGAACTTTACCGGCGGCTTGTTCCGGAAGGCGCGTCTGGGCGCTGCGGACCTCAGCTTTTCCACCTTTGTGGCCGCTGATTTTACGGAAGCCGACTTGAGACAGGCCGACTTCACGAACTCGAAGGTAGCCGCGGCAAGTTTCGAGAGAGCGGACCTGACCGGCGCAAACCTCCAGATGACCGACGCCGCCATGGTGCGGTGCGCGGGCGCGCTCCTTTCCCGGATCAGCGCGTACAGCTCCAGCATGATCGGCGCTGATCTTTCGGGATGCGACTTGCGGGAGGCGAAATTTCACGGGACGGACCTGGGCCTTGCGAAGCTGAGAGCGGCTGATTTGCGGGGAGCGGACATCATTGATGCCGTCTTGACGGGCGCGGACCTGAGGCAGGCCGACATGCGCGGCGCGCGCGTCAAACGGACGGACCTGACCCGCGCGAAGCTCGACGGCCTTAAACATGACGACGAGCTGCTTGAGCTGCTGCCCGGATATTCCCGGCCCTGATCAGGAGCGGCCGGCTGCGGACAAACCGCCCTCAGTCCTGTCCTTTTTGCAGCGATTCGATCAGCGTTGCGACGACGCGTTCGGGGTTTATGAGAGGCGTCTGAATGCCCGACGGCGCCCCCTGATTCTGGATGGCCTGCTCTTCCTGCGGGGAGAGGGGCACGAACCTGATGCCCGCCCGGTATCTCTTGCCGATTTGTTTACTCCAGATCAGGATGCCGCCCCGGTGTCCCCAGACCCGGTCTTTGAACCATACAAAACCCGGTTCAACGCATTTTTCCGATTCTATTCCGACGCCGCTCCTGTTGATGTCCACGATCCGGGCGCTATGGTCTTGCCAGGCAAGCTCCTTGAATGTTATGACCCCCATGCAGCAGTCCCGCTTCACCATAATCGGCTGCCGCTGTACGGTTCTCATTTCACCCATGCGCTCTCCTGCCCTCGGTTTCCAGACAATCACGGCGAAAAGAATCGTTTTTTTACCAAAACAACTATAGCATAAATTATCATAAAGAGCGATAATATTTAATAAAGCGGCCAAGTTAGATACTTTTGTATTATATCGTGTGTCCAGGCTTCCCGCCAAGGAGATACGTATGAAAATATTGCTCGTCTATCCCAAGTACCCCGAGACCTTCTGGAGCTTTACGCACGCGCTGAAATTTATCTCCAAAAAAGCCAGCCTTCCGCCGCTGGGACTTCTGACCGTTGCAGCAATGCTGCCGTCCGACTGGCAGGTGCGGCTCGTGGACAAGAACGTAAAGGCCCTCACCGATGCGGACCTTCAGTGGGCCGACTATGTGTTTTTAAGCGCCATGTCCATCCAGCGGAAATCGACCGAAGCCGTCATCGCCCGGTGCAAGGCGCTCGGGGTAAAAACGAT
>DASWAB010000029.1:0-6795 GCA_036391375.1 Nitrospirota bacterium | reverse complement strand
TGTTTGTTCCGGGGGACATCGGCGAGCCGATCGAGTATTTCCGCATCCGGTACGACCTTTGCTCCCTTGATCATGCCCGCATCCGCCTCGTCCTTGCTGCGCACGTCAAGGATCAGAGTGTCGGCCGGGATATTGGCCGCGAGCTTCTTGAAAACATCGATGGAGATCTCGCCGGGTCTCGGTTTCGGAACATAGAGGATGTTTGTCGAGAGTTCGCCGGTCTCGACGGTATGCCTGGCGGCCTGCCAGGCGTCCATGCCTCCTGTCATGATTGTCGGGCCGTATCCGGCCGCAATGAGCGCCTTAGCAGCGGTCTTCGCGTCATCGCCGCCGCTCTGATCGTAGATGATGATGGGCGGCTTCTTGTCTCTGGGCGGAAACTTTGCGAGGTTCGCTGCTACGTCGGCTGCCGGAAGCGTGACCGCGCCTTTGATGAATCCGTTCCGAGCTTTTGCGGCGGAACGGACATCCAGGAGCACCATCGGGATGTCTTTATCGATAAACGCTTCCTTCAAAAATTGCGGCGAGAGAACGGTGTAGTTCCTCTTGGTCCATTCCGGAAGGCCTTCATGGTAAACTTTTACGTTGGTGTATCCGAGCTTTTCCGCCCGACCGGCGGAGTTGGGGCTCATGGCTCAGGTGACGCCCGCGCAATAGTAAATTATCAGAGCGTCCTTGTCCTTCGGGAGTCTGTCCGTCATCTTGTCGAACGCCGCGAAAGGGATGTTGACGGCCGTGGGGATGGCGCCTTCCATGAACTTCGGGGCGGGCCGGGCATCGATCAGGAGATACTTTCCCTTTTCCGGACCCATGGCCACGAGTTTCTCGATGTCGGAGGTGCTCATCAATTTCTCAGGAGCTACTTTAATGGGAGGTTTGGCGATGACGAGGGTCGCAATTTTTTCGCCGTTTTTTTCGACGTAATCGACGCGGATTTCCTTCCCCTTTTTAAGGGCGCGCAACGGTTCGTCGGGATTGTCTGCGGGAGCCTGGATGTTCTGTAATTTGAGGGCGGCTTTGTCAAATCTCAGGATCTCGACGGCATCATCGATCTTGATCTGGATGGATTGGGTCTTGTACGCAACGCTGTCGAAATTGCCTCTGATGCTGCCGGCTTGGGGCTGATGACAATTTGAGCAAATCTTGGCGGTAGTGGATTTGGCCAGAGGAACCGCGGCAGCTTTTTCCTCTGCGTTCGACCGGGTTGGCAGTTGCATGAAGAGCCCGAACATCAGCATTGCTGCACCGGTGAAGATAAACAAACGTTTTAGCAGCATCTGACCCTCCTTAATTTATCGCCCCGTTGGCGAATTTGTTGTACGAAAAGACCGTAGGAATGATCGCCGCCGGATACGGTGAAAATTTATTAATGTAATGTTGCAATACGTAACTTATATTATAATTGCAGCTTTATATTTCGTCAAATGACTTGCAAAAAATTTTCGACGGGCGTCAAGACGCTTATGCCCTGGGAGAATGAATCGGAATTTCGTGCTCGCTGTAATTTTGGTGAGAAAATCCTTGACAATAATGGACTTATCTTATATATTCAATATTCTTTTCCGGAGTAGGTGTTTTTTATGTTCGACTCCTTATCGGGTAAGTTAGAATCTGTTTTCAAGAAGCTCCGGGGCAGGGGCGTTCTCAAGGAAGACGATGTCAAAGAGGCCCTGCGCGAGGTGCGCCTTGCGCTTCTTGAGGCCGACGTAAACTTCAAGGTCGTCAGGGATTTCATTGGCCGCGTCCAGGAACGGGCCGTTGGACAGGATATCCTGTCGAGCCTCACCCCCGGCCAGCAGGTAGTCAAGATCGTCCACGAAGAACTCGTGGCGCTTCTGGGCGGCGCTCAGGCTAAGCTCCATCTGTCGCCGAATCCGCCCACCGTTATAATGCTGGTCGGACTGCAAGGCTCCGGCAAGACGACGACCGCCGGCAAGCTTGCGAAGAATTTCAAGCGGGACAGCCGCCGGGTGCTTCTCGTTCCGGCTGACACACGCAGGCCCGCGGCGATCCAGCAGCTCAAAACGCTCGCGAAGCAGGTCGGCGTCGAGGCGTACTCGTCGGACCAGCAGGACCCGGTCGTCATCTGCCGCGAGGCGGTGAAACAGGCGGCCACGTCTCTTTTCGAGGTCGTGGTCCTCGACACGGCGGGCAGGCTCCAGATCGACGAGCCGCTCATGGAGGAACTCCGGGAGATCAAGGCCGGAGTGAAGCCGCACGAGGTTCTGTTCGTTGCCGATGCGATGACCGGCCAGGAGGCCGTGAACATCGCCGAGAAGTTCAATGCCGACCTCGGGTTCGACGGGGTGGTGCTGACCAAGCTCGACGGCGACGCCCGGGGCGGGGCGGCGCTTTCCGTCCGGGCGGTGACCGGCAAGCCGCTCAAGTTTGTGGGCATGGGCGAAAAGCTCGACGCCCTCGAACCGTTCCATCCGGACCGCATGGCCTCGCGCATCCTCGGCATGGGCGACGTGATGTCGCTCATCGAGAAGGCCCAGGAAAACGTCGATAAAGAAGAGGCGCTCAAGCTTGCGAAGAAGCTCAGGAAGAACTCCTTCGACCTTGACGACTTCCGCAACCAGTTGAAGCAGGTCAAGAAAATGGGAGGGATCCAGTCCCTCATGGGGATGATCCCCGGCCTCGGCAAGATGAAAATGCCCGAGGACGACCAGGGCGAGAAGGAACTGACGAGGGTCGATGCGATCATCAGCTCCATGACCCCGAAGGAGCGCGCCGACTATACGATCATCAACGGCCGCCGCCGCGCCCGCATCGCCAAAGGCAGCGGCACCCAGGTGCAGGACGTGAACCGGCTCCTCAAGCAGTTCGCAGAGATGCGCAAGATGATGAAGTCCATGACCGGCGGCAAAATGGGAAAGATGGGAAGGATGTTCGGCGGCAGGATGCCGTTTTAAATAGCAAGAGGAAAGCTGAAACGTAATCAGCCACAGAGGACACCGAGGTCGCAGGAGAGAGGCGAACATCGGAATTGAGAATTTTTCGTGTTCATTTTTCTCAGAGCGCTCTGTGAGCTCTGCGGCAAAATGCTTCGATTTTAATATGTAAAGCAATTGTCCTAACAAGAGAGGTGAAACAATGTCAGTAAGGATCAGACTCAAGAGGATGGGGACGCACAAGAAGCCCTACTACCGGTTCGTGGTCGCTGATTCGCGGTCGCCCCGCGATGGACGGTTCATCGAGATGGTCGGCACCTACGATCCGCTCAAGAAACCGGCAGAGATCAAGGTCGATCAGGCCAAAGCGCTCGACTGGCTCAAGAAGGGCGCCGTCCCCTCTGATACGGTAAAGACCCTGCTCTCCAAGGTAGGGGTCATGAAGCAGCACGCGGAGGCGGCGAAGTAACCTCAGTCGGGAGTTCGGAGTCAAAGACCGGACTTCTGAAGCCCAGCCCATGCTCGTCACGATCGGGAAACTGGTCAAACCCTTTGGCGTCAAGGGCGAGATGAAGATCGAGTCCCTGACGGACTTTCCGGAACGGTTCACGAAACTTCGCCGGGTGTACCTGGTCTCTCCGGAGGGGAAAGAAGTCGTCTCTGAAGTGATGTCCGTGCGTTACGCCGGGGGGACGGCTTTTTTACGGTTTGCCGGCTATGATTCACCCGAGAAGGCCAGGACGCTCAATGGCTGGTTCATCAAGGTCCCCGAGGAAGAAGCGGTCCCGCTGCCGGAAGGAAGCTACTACTGGTTTGAGCTTGTCGGCATGGAGGTCCGGTCCGAAAGCGGCGAGAAACTCGGCAGGATCGTTGAGGTCTTTCAGACGGGCAGCAACGATGTCTATGTCATGAAGAGCGGCCGGAAGGAAGTCTATATTCCCGCGACGCAGGAAGTGATAAAACAGATCGATCGGAAGACAAAACGAATGGTCATTCATGTGATGGATGGCCTGATGGAGTGATGCAGGAGCCTTCACCGGTCATGCGCGGACTGAACTTTGAGGTGCTCACCCTGTTCCCAGGGCTGCTTGCGGGGCCGCTCAACGAAAGCATCCTGAAGCGCGCTCGGGAAAAGGGGCTCCTCTCCGCGACGGTCCGTAACATCCGGGACTACACCGAAGACAAACACAAGACCGCGGACGACAGCCCCTACGGCGGCGGGGCGGGCATGGTTTTAAAGCCGGAGCCTATCTTCAAGGCCTTTGAGGCGCTCAAGGCCGAACACGCCGGTGAGGAATTTCTCACGGTCCTGCTTTCGCCGCAGGGCAGGCTCTTCAGCCAGAAGCGCGCGGAGGCGCTCTCCGGGGAAAAGCGAAGGATCGTGCTGCTCTGCGGCCATTACGAGGCCGTCGACGAGCGCGTGATCGACGCCCTTGTCGACGAGGAACTCTCCATCGGCGACTACGTGCTTACCGGCGGCGAGCTGGCGGCGCTTGTGGTGATCGATGCAACGGTGCGGCTCCTGCCGGGCGTGCTCGGAGACGAAGAATCGGCCTGCCGGGACTCCTTCGGCGACGGGTTGCTTGACCACCCGCATTATACCAGGCCCGCCGAGTTTCGCGGCATGAAAGTCCCTGATGTGCTGCTCTCGGGGAACCATGCGGAGATCGACGCCTGGCGGCGGCGCGAGGCGCTTCGGGCCACGCTCATAAAAAGGCCGGAACTTCTCGATACGGCGGAGTTGACCGAGGAAGACCAAAAAATTTTAGAGGAATTGAAAAGATCATAGTGAATAAGTGCGAAGGGTAACGTGTGGAGTCAGGTTGTTCCACATTTGCACTCTGTTTTCGGCACTTCGATGAGGGAGGTTTACCATGAACATCATTCAGTCTTTGGAAAAGGGACAATTTAAAGAAGGGATCCCGAGCTTCCGCGTGGGCGATACCATCCGCGTTCATGCGAAGGTCGTGGAGGGCGATAAGGAGAGGATCCAGGTTTACGAGGGCGTGGTGATCGGCCGACAGGGCTCGGGAGCGCGCGAGGTCATCCGGGTCCGGAAGCTGTCCTACGGAGTAGGCGTCGAAAGGCTCTTCCCGCTCCACTCGCCCATGATCGACAAGATCGAGCTCGCCAAGCAGGGCAAGGTCCGCAGGGCCAAGCTCTACTTCCTGAGGGATCTGCGAGGCAAGGCCGCCAGGATCAAGGAGAAGGAACGCGCCCTGGCGTCAGCGGCCGGCGCGACCCAGGCGGAAGCGGCGGGACAGAAGTAAAGGTAAAGCGCGAAACACGAATATCGAAATCCTAAACTGAGGCTGAATTTACAGGTGATAAATCGTTCTGTTTAGGATTTCGTATTTTGAAATTAGGATTTTCCTTCGCAAGAGGTGAATATGCCTCGTGGCCGGCCCCGCCGGAAGGGACCGCGTTCGGACTTCTCCGGAGACCTGTTCAGCGGCGAGCTGACGTGCGACTCCCTCTCCTTTGAGCGGAGCGCACGGGCGTCCGGTTTTACCTCCATCGCCGGGGTGGACGAGGCGGGCAGGGGGCCGCTGGCCGGGCCGGTCGTGGCCGCCGCCGTGGTGCTTCCCGAGGGGCTCCTGATTCCGGGGCTCACGGATTCCAAGCAGGTCCCGGAAGAGGAGCGGGAGCGGCTCTTCGAGGTGGTCCGGTCGCAGGCCGTGTGCTACGGCATCGGCATCGCCAACGAACGGACCATCGACGACGTCAACATCCTGCAGGCGACCCTCATCGCCATGGAGCGCGCCCTTCAGCAGCTTTCTCCGCAACCTGATTATCTGCTCCTCGACGCAGTTACGCTCCCCCGCGTTCCGCTTCCGCAAAAACCGCTCATTCACGGCGACTGCCGGAGCCACAGTATCGCGGCGGCCTCCATCCTCGCGAAGGTGACGCGGGACCGGCTTATGCTGGAACTCCACGAACGGTTTCCCCAGTACCATTTTCATAAACACAAAGGCTATGGGACAAAAGAGCATCTTTCGCTCCTGCGGAAGCACGGCCCCTGCGAGGCGCACCGGAAGAGTTTTCAGCCCGTTGCCCGGATGCTCAAAGGGGAGACGAGGTGAGCCTGCTCGGGAAAATCCTCGGCAAGGCGGGGGAGGACCGGGCCGCGCGGTTTCTTGCCGGGCGGGGGTATAAAATCCTCGAACGGAACTACCGCACGCGGAGCGGCGAGATCGATCTCATCGCTCTGCATGAAGGCGCCGTCGTATTCATCGAGGTAAAGACCAGAACCAGCGATGCATTCGGCGCGCCCGAACTTGCGGTCAACCCCCGAAAGCAGCAGCGCATGATCAAGGCGGCGCTCGGGTACCTTAAATACAAAAAGCTCCATCAACTCCCCTGCCGGTTCGACGTCGTGGCAATCAGCGCCGCGACCGAGCAGGAAGTGGAGCTTATTCAAAACGCATTCGAAATGGACCGGACGTATTTGTGAGGGAAAGATGGCGAACGCCTCGCGATAGTCGCGGGTTTTGATCCGCAACGTGGCGCCGCGTCGTCACATGGAGTTTCCCGCTTCTGCAGGGCAGCTGACGGTTTTTCCCATTGTTATTCGCAGAACCGGGTGGTATAGTGTTTTTGCTGTGGCTATTCGTCCAGCCGGGATTTCTTGACAAAAAAATCATACAAAATAGGAATGGTCAGCCTGGGCTGCCCGAAGAACCAGGTTGACGCGGAGCAAATGCTGGGCGTGCTTGCAGGCTCGGGCTTTGCAATAACCCCGGATCAGAGCGAAGCGGATCTCATCGTCGTAAACACCTGCGGCTTCATCGAGTCGGCGAAGGAAGAGTCCATCGAGGCGATCCTCGACGCCGCGAAGATGAAGAAAGACGGCAGGTGTTCCAGGGTCGTCATCGCCGGATGCCTTGCCCAGCGCTATAAA
>DASWAB010000028.1:0-3748 GCA_036391375.1 Nitrospirota bacterium | reverse complement strand
CCACGACGACGAGCTCTCCGTCCAGAACGGCCTCGAATCGGAATTTCCGGAGCGATTCGACAATGGAGGGAAACTTTTTTTCGAAAGAAATCCCGTTTCGTGAATAGAGGGAGATGCGATCGCCCCGTATTTCAGCGACTGCCCGGTAGCCGTCCCATTTCATTTCGAAAATCCAATCGGAATCGTCGAACGGCTGCGGGATGGAAGTAGCCAGCATCGGCTGTATCGCCCTCGGCATCGGCGAGGCCGGGGCATCCTTCAGGTCTTCGCTTTCGATTGCTTCGTCCAGCCGGATCTGATCCGATTTTTTTTGTCTGAAGGACCTCCGCGCGCCTGCTTCGAGCATCTCTTCCAATGTTTTGTGGGACACGACTGACCGGTTCTCCTTAAGAACATCGTTATGGGTCTCGTTGCGGTCTTTTTTCTTCAGGAGCAGCCACGACTTCTCGTCATTTTTCATTTTTACCAGCGCAAATTCACCGTGAAGTTTTTCCCCTTCGAGCACAAACTTGATGTCCCCTCTTTTGAGGCCGTCGTCAAGCAGTTTCTCGTTTTCCCTTACGTCCGACGCGGACGGGTGGCGATAAACACCTTTATCCCAGACGATTACGCTTCCTGCGCCGTAGTTTCCCTCCGGGATCACACCCTCGAAGTCCTGGTAATCGAGCGGGTGGTCTTCTACCCTGACGGCCAGCCGCTTTACAGTGGGATCGAGCGAGGGGCCCTTCGGAACGGCCCAGCTCTTAAGTACACCGTCCAACTCCAGCCTGAGATCATAGTGGAGCGACCGGGCCGCGTGTTTGTGAACGACGAACACGAGGCCGTTCTTCGCCGCCGGAACGCCGGGCTTCGGCTCGGGCGTTTTCTCGAATTTCCGTTTCGCTGTGTATTCTTTTAATGCCATGGTTAAAACAAAAACAATTTTTACCACGAAGTCACGAAGGCCACGGAGTTCGCAAAGAAAATAAAGGTCTTACCGCGTGTCTTAGTGTCTTTGTGGCATGCTTTTGGTTCCTCACAAATGCGGCAGTTTCTGCTCCTTTACGAGCACCTCCCGGAATAGGTCGCCCTTTTCTTCGACCCTTCTCAGGGCTTCCGATGGCAGGACCTGCAGCTTTCCCGCGTCGCCAAGCCTTGCTGCGCTTACCACATCCTCCCACCCAAGAGGAAACGAAACGAACGGCTTTTCCCGGGCGCGCAGGGAGTAGACAGAGATCATCGTCAGCGAAGCGTCGTTCTGAGACCAGTTGATGAAAACTTTCGCATGCCGTTCTTTCTTCGCCATCTTCGCAGTCACCAGGTCGGGATAATGCTTCTGCATGATTTCTGCAACGGTCCTTGAATACGTCTTCAAGTCTTCGAAATTCGTCTCTCTCCTGTTCAACGGGACATAAACGTGGAGCCCCTTTTTCCCTGAGGTTTTTAGATAGCTTGTCAGTCCCATTTGCGAAAGCAACTCGCGAAGGATCAGGGCCACCCGCGCGCAATCGAGAACCTCAGCAGGCTCGCCGGGATCGAGGTCAAAGACCAGGAAATCGGGAGTTCGAGGAGCATTGGTCCTGGCCAGCGGCGCGTGGAGCTCGATCGACGCGAGGTTCTCCGCCCAGATGAGGGTTTCCAGATCGTTGACCACGCAGAACGAGATCGGGGCCCCCTTCTCCTGGGGGATTGCCGCTGTCTTCACCCAGTCGGGGCGGTGCGCGGGACAGCGTTTCTCGAAAAAGTAGTCCTTTTCCGCTCCCTCGGGATAGCGCTTGAAGGTCAACGCCCGGTCCTTTAAATGGGGCAGGAGGAACGGCGCAATGCGGCGGTAGTAATCAAGGATCCGGGCCTTCGTGAAGCCATACGACGGATAGAGGTCTTTTTCCAGGTTCGACAGCGAAAGTCTCCGGCTCGCTATTTCGACGACTGTCCGGCTCATCGCCCCTCCTTCACCTTCCGCATGCTCTCCTCCAGGGCGGCCACGAGATCCGGCGGGCCTTCGCCTTCTTCTTCCTCCACCGCGGGGGCCTCGACCAGGGCCTTCTCTTTCGCCCTCGCCTCCAGGAGCCGCATGATCTTTTCCCGGCGTTCATTTGCGTATTTTGCCGGATTAAAGTCTTCAATCATTCGTTCGATGCTTTTTTTCATCCTGCTTTCCTCGTCAGCCTCGGATTTTTCTCTCTTTGGCGTAATGTCATCGCTGGAAAGCACTTCGTCGGGGTAATGGAGCGTTATCAGGGCCAGTGCGTTACCCTTGCTGGCGACCAGCGCCAGGTGCTCGCGCTCGGTAAGCACGAACTTTGCGAGTCCGGCTTTCCTGGTTCTCTGCATCACCTCAACCAGCAGTTGATACGCTTTTTCACCGCCTTTCAACGGAACAAGATAATAAGGACGATCATAGTAGATCGGGTCCACGTCCCTCTGGTCGACAAACTCGACAATCTCGATCGAACGGCTCCGTTCCGGGGAAAGCGACTCCAGTTCCTCGTCGCTCATCAGGACATATTTATCCGGCGTTATTTCGAATCCTCTGACAATCTCATCCGGCGGGACCGGCGCTTCGTCTTTAGGACAAACCATCTTTCTCGCCAGAGGAGAATAATCCGTGCTGTGGAGCAGGCGGAAAGACACCCGTCCGGGTGCCACGGCCTTTACCAGCCGCACAGGAATCGCCACCAGGCTGAAACTGACGGTTCCGCTCCATATCCCCTGCGCTGCCATGTCCTTTCCTCCTGATGCACTGATGCATCAAAAAAACCGCATGCTCACCACCCAGACACTAAGGCACGACGAAAAGCTCGTGAGCTTCGTGTCTTCGTGGGGAATAGTTTTTTACCTTACGCGGCCTTTTTCAGGCTCGCTTCAAGGGCCTCGAGCAGTTGGTCCGACTCCGTGGGCTTTAACCGTCTCGGCGGCAAGACCGCAACCGCTTCCCCCCGCGCCTTTTTCTCGATCATGTCCAACAGCTTCTTCTGATGTTCATTCTCGAACTTCCGGGGCTCGAAGGGGGCGGTGAGCTTATTGATCAACTCGCTCCCGATCCGGAGTTCTTTTTCCGACAGGGCGGCATCCTGAAGCCCCAGAGACGCGGCCGCGATCACCTCGTCCGCATACCGCAGCGTGCTCAGCCGAAGGACTTTCCCGCTCGCCTGCAACGCCCCGACAGAGGACCTTTTTCTCATGGTCCAGGTGCAGATGCCTGCCACACCCAGCTCCTTCAAGGCCTTGACGAGCGCGCTGTATCCTTTACCGCGAACATCCGCTGCATCCGGCTCCAGATAATAGAAACGATCAAAGAGGAAGGGGTCGAGTTGCTCGGTTTTTACGAATTCCTGGACTTTAATCATTCGGCTGCCTTCAGAAACGGTCTGTTCAAGCTCATCCTCGCCGACGATGATATATTTTCCGTCCTCCATTTCAAACCCTCTCGACTGCTCCCCCGCGGGAACCGGCTTTTTTTCATACGCACAGTACATCTGCTGGCGCAGCCGGGTCTGATCGCGCTTATGAAGGAGGTGGAACGGCATTCGCTCTTCCCTCACCGCCGCATGCAGTTTCACGGGGACATCGCTGTCGCCAAAATGGATGTACCCCTTCCACATCGTCGTTCCTGCCATTGGACATCCTCTCTCCTCGGCCGCTTTTTTCGTGACACGCCGGAGGCCGTTTTCCCGCTCCAAAAAGGATAATTAAACTCCTATTTAAAAAATAGCACCGGACCGCCCGGACGTCAACCGTCGCACATCAGTTGTCCGGTTTCGTGCCG
>DASWAB010000027.1:0-4783 GCA_036391375.1 Nitrospirota bacterium | reverse complement strand
ACATTGAAGGTACAGGGCATGACCTGCAATCACTGCGTGATGCGGGTGCAAAAAGCGCTCAAGGGGGTCGCCGGCGTACAGGATGCAAAAGTGGATCTCCAGAAGGCCGAGGCCATCGTCACGTATGATGAGTCGAAAGTGACGCAGGAAAAACTCTCGTTTGCCGTTGTGGAAGCCGGCTATAAAGTCGTGGCATAGTGCTTTTAGAGCGGCATTTCGGCCGCCCCGGGCTTATGCTTTCCGCTCCGCCGCGCTGCTTGACAACCAGGATGGCCGTCAGTATAATTGCAACGTGCTTAGAGCACCGGTGTCCCAATACTTTATTCAAGGGAGGGTTTCATGGCCAGAACGCTTCAGGAGCTGATGCCAGCAAACGCACGGAAAAAACTGGGGAGCGCGAGCAAGCTGTGCGTGCTTTCCTCGCACGACGTTTTTCGGGTGCTGAAAGATGACCGGGTGATCATCATGGCGTGCAATACGAGGATCAAGCACGTGATCCCCGCCATCATGCGCGCGGCGCAGGACCTCGACGCGGTCGTGTGCTTCGAGCTTGCCAAGAGCGAGGGGAACCTCAAGGGCGGCTACACCGGCATGACCCCCGCAATCTATGCGGACACCGTGTTCGCGTACGCCGAGGAGGTGAAGTTTACAAAACCGTTCTTCATTCACGGCGACCACGTGACCACCAAAAGCCCGGACCCCTCGGTGGTCGGCGAGTCGCGCGACCTGGTCAAGGCGGAGCTTGAGGCGGGTTACACCTCGATCGCCATCGACGCCTCCTTCAACGAAACACTCGACAACATCAAGGTCAGCTCCGAGCTCGGTCGCATGGTGCTCGACGCGGGCGCGGGACTCGAGGCCGAGGTCGGCGAGATCAAGTCCACCAAGGAAGGCGGCGAGATCACGACGGTGGAGGAGGCCGTGGAATTCATCGAGGGCATGGAAAAAAACAAGGTGCACGCGGACCTTCTGGCGACCAATAACGGCTCCAAACACGGCAACTACAAGCCGGGCGAGGAAGTGCACATCGAACTCAAACGCACCGGCGACATCTACAACGCCATCAAGAAGTGGGGCGTCTGTATCGCGCAGCACGGGATCACCGGCACGCCGCTCGACCTCGTGGGCCAGTTCGCCGACTACGGCATCCGCAAGGGCAACGTGGGAACCAACTGGCAGAACATCGCCCATGACGGACTTCCCGCAGACCTTATGGAAAAGATGCGCGCGTGGGCGAAGGCCGAGAACAAGGACATCAAATTCGCGACCAAGCAGTTCCTGTCGGACATCAACTCGATCCCCAGGGAGAACGTGAAAAAAGTCGAGGACATGGCATACAAGTCGGCGTCGGAGTTCATCACGGCGTTCCGAGCCAGGGGCACTGCTTCGCTGGTGGAAAAGCGGCTGTTGGGAAAGTAAGATTTTTCCGGAGCCACGGCCAGACGCGGAGAAACGGCGGGCTGCTCGAGAACGTCTCGCTCGCCGTGTTCTCTGATGTTGTCCGTGGCTTTTTCGTTCGGGGAGGAAGGGAAGGCTGCGCATGGACGGACACTCCCGGTGGAAAAGCGTACTCGCGAAAAAGTTCGGGCGGCAGCTCCCCCTGGACATCGAACACTGCTCGCCGCACGCGCTTCGCGCTGTTATCCTGGATGTTCGAACTCCCGCGGCCGTCCTCGACCGGATCGCCCAGGTTTACTGCGAGGATGAGGACGTTTTGAAGGAATTGGTCCGCTGTCCCAACCTGGACGAGACCACGCTCGCGTTCATCGCGCTTGCAGCTCCGGATGAAATGAAGCCCTTCATCTCCGCCACCCGAGCCGTCGATGTGATGACGGGAGATGCGTCCGGCGAAGGCGCGTCGAAAAAGGAAAGAAAGCTCAACCTTCAGCAGACGGTCCAGCGGATGTCGCCCGCTCAGAAGATCAAGCTTGCGTTGTCCGGTGCCAAAGACGCGCGCGGCCTGCTGATTCGGGAGTCGAGCAAGATCATCGCGCTCTCGGTGCTGGGGAACCCCCGCCTCACCATCGGCGAGGTGGAGTTTTTCGCCAAGTCACAGAACCTGAGCGAGGATGTTATCCGCAAAATAGGGACCAACGCAGAGTGGACAAGAAAAACAACCGTCGTGTCCGCGCTGGTGAACAATCCCAAGACCCCGGTCGGCATCTCGCTCGGCTTCATCAACCGGCTTACGGACCGGGACCTCGGGGTCCTCGAAAAGAGCCGCAGCGTTCCTGAGGCGGTGCGAACGGCGGCGAGGAACCGGCTTGCCAAGAAAAAAATGGGGAAGGGATAGGCTTGTTTGCTTCGTCCGGGTTCCCGCCTCGAAAACCTTCGTTTTTCCCCCTTAAGAATGTCGAAGGAATGATGATGAAAAAACGCTTAATGGCTGCGGGTATTGCACTCCTGCTTTTTTCTTTCGGGTGCGCCCGGCAGAGGACCGTCCAGAAAACCGAATCGATCATGGGGACGGATATCACGATTACGGTCGTTGCGCGGACGGCTGAAGAAGGAGAGGCGGCCATCGACGCCGGAATGGCCGAGCTGCGGAGGCTCGACGCCATGATGTCGCTCTATAAGGACACGAGCGAAATCACGAAGGTCAACCTTGCGGCGGGAAAGGAAGCGGTCAAGGTATCTCCGGAGATGATCGAAGCCGTCGAAAGCGCGGTGAAAGTTTCAGAGATCACCGGCGGCGTCTTCGATATAACAATCGGCCCCCTTGTCGTCCTGTGGCAGATGCGGCTCAAGGAGGGCAAGGTGCCGACGGACGAGGAGATCGCGAGGGTCCGGCCTTTGGTGAACTACCGGAACATCAGCGTCGACAGGAAGAACTCGACGATTTTTCTGAGGAAACGCGGCATGATCATGGACCTGGGCGGCATGAAGGGCTATACCGCGGACCGCGCCGCCGCCGTAATCAGGAAGCGGGGCGTAACCAACGCGGTAGTCGCGGTCGCCGGCGACATCTGGGTGATGGGGCATCGGGAAGACGGCAAGCCGTGGCGGATCGGCGTGCAGCATCCGCGCGAGAAGGACAAGACCCTGGCCGTCCTCGATCTCAGCAATAAATACATATCCACATCCGGGGATTATGAACGGTTCGTCATCAGAGAGAACAAACGGTATCATCATATTATCGATCCCCGGACGGGCAAGCCTTCGCGGGGCGTCATCTCGGCGACCCTGATCGGAGACAAAGGAGCGCTCATCGACCCTCTTACCAAGGCGCCGTTTATCCTCGGTCCGGAAGAAGGGCTGAAGATCGTGAAAAAACTGGGAGCCGAGGCCATTATTGTAGATGAGCAGGGAACGATTTTTATGACCGACGGCATCAAGAACATGCTCGCGCCGGATGCCCGGTAACATCGGGTCCAGGAACGGTATATGATTAAAGTCATGTTCATTTGCACCGGCAATTCATGCCGGAGCCAGATGGCGGAAGGCTTTGCGCGGGAACTCGGGAAAGGCATTCTCCAACCCTTCAGCGCCGGGCTCATGGCTGCCGGAGTCAACGCGAGGGCCGTCGCCGTTATGAAGGAGGCAGGGATAGACATATCCGGACAGCGGTCCAGAGAACTCGATGAAAAGCTCCTTGTGCTCATGGACATCGTTGTTACGCTCTGTGATAATGCTGCTGAGTCCTGCCCTCGGACGCCTCCGGAAATCAAGCGTTTTCACTGGCCGATCAAGGACCCGGTCGGGACTGTCGGTACGGAAAAAGAAATTATGAGGGAGTTTCGCAGGGCGAGGGACCAAATAAGCGAAAAAGTGCAGAAATTCGTGAACACCCTAAAAAAAGAATAAAGGGTGGTTCACAAGAATGCCTCATTCTTTGCTTTTTAGAACACCGTTATTTTCGTTCAGGGCATAGTTTTATTGTTGCGATTTTTTGAATATGTTGTATAATTGAAATGATTACGCTCTGTAATGATTTGGGCTTTCGGAAAAGGGAACTTTCGCAAGGAGGAAAGAATGGTAAGTTTGACGGACAGCGCAGTTATTAAGTTCAAGGAAGTCGTTGAAAAACAGGGAAACGCCGGTGATGGAGTAAGAATATTCGTCGTCCCGGGCGGCTGAAGCCCCTCCCTGGCTATGGACATAGCCAAAGCGGCCCAGCAGGGCGATACGACCCTCGAATTGAAGGGCCTGAGAATTTTCCTGGAAGCGCGTGCGAAGTCCATGCTTGACGCGACGAGCATCGATTTTCAGGAACACCAGGGATTCGTGCTGACGGGCATGCAGCCGAGTTCGTGCGGCTCTTCCTGCAGTTGTTAATCGAAAAAATGTTTACGACCGCTGTTTCCTCCCGGAGACAGCGGTTTTTTTATGCCCAAGATAGATAATAGAAACATATATTTTTGATACGCTTTTATTTTCCTCCACTAAAAAACCACCCGCTCTTTTTTCATCACATGAGTCCCTTGAACTTTTTGCTAAACTTTTGCTAAACTTAAGATAAGATCCATTCAGAGAGACAGCCGTTCAGTATTTTCTGCACAACGGATATCGTCTCTGTCCTGAAAAGAAGAGGACTTGTCGATGAAATTCTCTGCGGCCCTCCTCTCTATCACTCTTCTGATCCTTGCTCATCATCCGGTATTTGGCGGGCAGCCGGAACCCGGACAAGTCCCGGGCCAGGCGCTTGACGGCAAGGAAACCCGAGTGGATCCTATCAGTATGCTTCCGCAGTTTGCTCGGATGGGGCAGGATCTGTCTCCTTACGGCATGCCGGAAGCCCAAACGATCAGGAAGAACGCGAACCGCGCCGAATCTCCGATCATTG
>DASWAB010000026.1:0-6533 GCA_036391375.1 Nitrospirota bacterium | reverse complement strand
CGGAAGGATTGCCTCCGCGGTACCATTCTTCAAGAGATAAGATTCTTTTACGAAGACTTTGTCTTTGCCCCGAGCAGCATCGTCATGTTCCTGCCTTCCATGCGGGCCGGCTGTTCCACCATGGCCTCGTTCTGGAGATCATTCAGGATGCGGTCGAGCACCGCCCTGCCGTAGGTGGTATGCGCCATCTCCCTGCCGCGGAACATGATAGTCACTTTGACCTTGTTGCCGTCTTCAAGGAACCGCTTGATGTTGTTCGTCTTGAAGTTGATGTCGTGTTCATCCGTCCTGGGCCTCAGCTTTATTTCCTTGACAACGACGACGCTCTGATGCTTCTTGGACTCATGGGCCTTCTTGGCGAGTTCATACTTGTATTTCCCGAAATCCATGATGCGGCAGACCGGCGGCTTGGCCGTGGGCGCCACTTCGACCAGGTCCAGGCCGAGGTCCTCGGCCTTCCGGATGGCGTCGCGGGTGTCCATAATGCCGAGCTGCTCGCCATCCGAGGAAATTACCCGGACCTCCTTGACCCTGATCTGAAAATTGATCCTTGTCGTAATTTTACTGATAAACGATCACCCCCTTGTCCGGCTATTGCCGGATTTGAAACTGCAAAATAGCTACACCCGCTTCTCGCGGATGATATTCTGTATGGTTTCAAGGAACGTGTCCAGCGGCATCACGCCTAAATCCTTGCCGCCGCGCTCACGCACGGAAACCGCATGCTGCTGCACTTCCTTGTCCCCCGCCACAAGGATGTACGGCACCTTCTCCAGCGTCGCCTCGCGGATCTTGAAGCCCAGCTTTTCGGAACGCGGATCGAATTCGGCCCGTATCCCTGCGGCGCGCAGCCGGTCCCGTACGCCCCTGGCGTAGTCGAGCTGGTTGTCGGTGATCGACAGGACCTTCGCCTGCACCGGCGCGAGCCAGACGGGAAACGCCCCCGCGTAGTGCTCGATCAGCATGCCGAAAAACCGCTCGATGGACCCCAGGAGCGCCCGGTGGATCATGTAGGGCCGATGCTGCTGGTTATCGACGCCGATATAGGACATGTCGAACCGTTCCGACATGTTGAAGTCGAACTGCACCGTGGAGCACTGCCAGAGTCTCCCCAGTGCGTCCTTGATCTTGATATCGATTTTGGGCCCGTAGAAAGCTCCGCCGCCTTCGTCGATCTCATATCCGAGATGAACCTTGTCGGCCGCGACCTTGAGGGCCTGCGTCGCCTGCTCCCACAGGGCGTTGTCGCCCACGGATTTTTCCGGCCGCGTCGCAATGTAAGCCTTGAAATCCTCGAATCCGAAGGTCCTGAGCATCTTCACGACAAATTCGATGACCCGGATGACCTCCGCTTCCATGTCCCCGGGCGCCACGAATATGTGCGCGTCGTCCTGCGTGAACCCGCGGACGCGAAGGAGCCCGTGCAGAACTCCCGAGCGCTCGAACCGGTACACCGTCCCCAGTTCCGCAAACCGCATCGGCAGTTCCCGGTAGGAGCGGAGCTTGTTCTTGTAGATCATGATGTGGAACGGGCAGTTCATGGGTTTGACGTAAAATTCCTGCCCTTCCACTTCCATGGACGAATACATGTTCTCGCGGTAAAACCCGAGATGCCCCGAGGTCTCCCACAGCGTTGCGCGGCCCACGTGGGGAGAGTACACGAAGTCATAGCCGCTCTTCAGGTGCTCGTCGCGCCAGAAGTCCTCGATGGTCTTCCGGATGAGCGCGCCCTTAGGGTGCCACAGAACGAGGCCGCCGCCCACTTCCTCCGACACGGAGAAAAGATCGAGGTCCTTGCCGAGTTTCCGGTGGTCCCTGCGCTTGATCTCTTCCAACCGCGTCAGGTAGGCGTCCAGTTCGTCCTTGACCGGGAACGAAATGCCGTATATGCGCTGGAGCATCCGGTTTTTCTCGTCCCCGCGCCAGTACGCGCCGGCAATCGAGAGGAGTTTGAACGCCTTGATCTTCGATGTCGACGGCACATGCGGTCCGCGACAGAGGTCCGCGAAATCGGCCTGCTCGTAGACCGATATGGTCCCGTCCGAGAGGTCGCTGATCAATTCGACCTTGTACGTCTCGCCCTTATTGTGAAAGAACGACAAGGCATCCGCCTTGGAAAGAATCCTTCTTCTGATCGGCGTCCCCGCCTTGGCAAGCTCCGCCATCCGCTTCTCGATCTTCACGAGGTCTTCGGGCGTAAATGGCCGGTCGAGGTCGAAGTCATAGTAAAAGCCTTCTTCGATCGCGGGACCGATGGCGAGTTTTGCCTGCGGGAAGAGCTGCTTAACCGCCTGGGCCATGAGGTGCGAGGTACTGTGCCAGTACACCTCGCTGCCTTCGGGCGCGGCAAAGGTAACGATCTCTATCGCGGCATTGTGATCAACGGGGATGGTGAGATCCTGCAGTTGACCGTCTATTTTGATGGCAAGCGCGTCTTTGGCGAGACGAGAGCCGATCTTCTCGGCAACTTCCTGACCGGTGATGCCAGAGGCATACTTTTTGACCTGACCGTCAGGCAGCCTGAGTTGTATTTCACTCATAAGGTAGATGTCGTCATCGTGGTCGAATCAGATAGGGCCGGTGGTTTTGAACCGCCGCACTCTACCGTGTCAAGGGGAGCAAAGCGGAAATGTTCCTTTTCCCTCCCTTCCCTTTCTGCTCTTTCATGCGGTTATGATCGCGTGCGGGAGACGACTCTACGGTGTTTTACCGGGGCTCTGCTGCGCACGAACCGCACAATGAAGGCTAATTTAAAGGAAAAGGGACAAATTGTCAAGCATAAATAACGGAACCCTCCCCGGAAAACCGGGGGCGGACTCAGGAATACGCATAGTGGAGCCCCTCCGGCGGGAGCCGGGGGATACCAAGGCGCGGGATTACATCCGGCATGGCGGCGCAGCTATTTCAGTATTTTGGAACGATTACGCCCGGTGTTTTTCCTCGCCCCGGGCTTCGCAGGCGGTATGGCGGATGACCTTCCCCTTGACCATGAACACGACCATCTCCGCGATATTGGTGGCATGGTCCGCGATCCGCTCCAGATACTTGGTAATATAGGTGAGCCGGACGGCCCGGGAAATATTCTTGGGGTCCTTGAGCATGTATACAAGCAGTTCATTGAAGATCTGCTGGTTCAGGTTGTCGACGAAATCATCGGCGGCGCATACCTTGATGGCGAGTTCGGCATCCTTGGCCACAAAGGCATCCAGACTGTCCTTGAGCATCTTCTGGGCCGCCTCGGCCATGCGCGGGATGTCGATGTAGGGCTTGAGCGGCGGTTCATCGTTCAATTCAATAGCGCGCTCGCAGATATCAACGGCCAGGTCGCCCATGCGTTCGAGGTCGGTGATGATTTTGATGGCGGTCGTAACGAACCGGAGGTTGCTGCCCGTGGGCTGCCAGATGGCCAGGAACCGGATGCACTCCTCCTCGATTTCAACGTCGTAATTGTTGACGATGGCGTCGCCGTCTATGACTTCGACCGACAGCTTCTGGTCCCGCTCGACGAGCGCCGTGACGGACTTCCTGATGGAATCCTCGACAAAGCCCCCCATTTTGAGCACCCGCTCCTTGAGCGCTTCGATGTCGTGTTCCTTCTGTAGAGTCATCGTAACCCCCTCGTTTCGGATTGCGATTTCGAAATAAAAACGTTCTTTGTATCCCGGATTTTTAAAACCGTATTCCGCACTCCGCACGTCACACTGCGCATTCGAATTACCCGAACCTTCCCGTGATATAGTCGTCCGTCTGTTTATTGTCAGGGTTGGTGAAAATCTTCTCCGTGGAGCCGTATTCAATCAGTTCGCCCATGTACAGGAACCCCGTCATGTCGGACACCCTTGCCGCCTGCTGCATGTTATGGGTAACGATAATGATGGTAATGTCTTTTTTGAGGGACACGACGAGCTCCTCGATTTTTGCCGTTGCTATCGGATCCAGCGCTGATGTGGGTTCATCGAAGAGGAGCACCTCCGGCTCAACCGCCAGCGCACGGGCAATCACGAGCCGCTGCTGCTGTCCGCCGGAAAGCTCATAGGCGCTCGCGTTCATCTTGTCCCGCACTTCCGTCCAGAGCGCCGCGTGTTTGAGCGCCTCTTCGATCCTCCCGATGAGCTCAGACTTGTTCTTGATCCCCTTCAGTCTCAGCCCGTACGCGATATTTTCAGCGATGCTCATCGGAAACGGGGTCGGCTTCTGGAATACCATGCCGATGCGGCTTCGAAGCGTGATATGATCGACGTCGTTCGCCAGGATATTTTCGCCCTGGAAGCGGATCTCGCCTTCGTACCGGTGCCGGGGATATAAATCGTGCATCCGGTTGAAGCATCTGAGCAGCGTGGTCTTGCCGCAGCCGGAGGGGCCGATCAGGGCCGTGACTCTGTTCTTATTGACCGGGAGCGATATATTCTGAAGCGCGTGGATATCTCCGTTATAGTAAAAATTCAGGCCCTTGACCTCTATTTCGGTCATCATTGTCACCGCTTGTACCTCCACTTCAGGATAAGCCTCCCGGCGATGGTAAGCATGAGAATGAAGAGCGTTATTACCAAAGCCGCGCCCCATGCCTGGGCATGCCAGCTTTTGTACGGCCCCATGGCGTACTGGAAGATGGTGACCGTGAGCGACGCAAGAGGACCATTCATGTTTCCTGAGAAAAAGTTATTGTTGAACGACGTAAAGAGAAGCGGCGCCGTTTCGCCGGCGACGCGGGCAATGGACAGCAGGATGCCGGTCAGAATGCCCGTGGCCGCCCCGCGGTATACGACCTGGATGATCACTTTGTAGCGGGGCGCGCCCAGCGCAAACGCGGCTTCCCGGAGGGTCCAGGGCACGAGCGACAGCATGTCTTCCGTTGTCCTGAGGACCACCGGGATCATGATGATCGAAAGCGCGACCGCCCCTGCCCAGCCGCTGAAGTGATGAAGGGGCCGGACCATGATCGCGTAGACAAAAGAGCCCACGACGATGGACGGGACGCTGACCATGATGTCGGAGAGGATGCTGATGACCCTCGCGATTTTCTTCCCCCGCGCATACTCCGCAAGAAACGTCCCCCCGAGAACACCGATCGGGACCCCGATCAAGGTAGCGCAGAGGGTGATCATCAATTGTCCTACGAAAGCGTTTCTGAGGCCGCCGCCTTCCTCGCCGGCGGGCGCGGGATCATTGAAAAACAGGCTGATATGAAGGGCCCCGAGGCCGTGAATAAGGACGTCTGCAAGAATATAAACGAGCCAGAAGAGGCCGATGGCGGCGGCAAGACCGCTTAAGCTCAGCGCAACGGCGCTTTCCAGTTTTCTTTTCTGTTCGATATTCACCGAGAATATTTCCTCTCGGCCTTCAGAAGCAATAACTTGGATATGGCCAGAATGATGAAGCTCATCACGAATAACACGAGCGCAAGATAATAGAGGGAAGAAAGATACAGCGCGCTGTCCGCTTCCGTGAATTCATTGGCAAGGCTTACCGTTATCGTGGAAGCGGCGTCAAGAAGCGAGGTGGCGATCTTGTGGTTGTTCCCGAGCACGAAGGCCACGGCCATCGTCTCGCCGAGCGCCCTTCCCAGGGAAAGGGCTGCCCCTCCGAAAACACCCAGCTTGGAATACGGAAGCACCACGTTCTTGACCACTTCCCATTTTGTCGCCCCGACAGCGTACGCAGATTCCTTGACCACGGCGGGGGTGAGGTTAAAGGCGTCCCTGGCGATGCTCGCGGTGAACGGAATGATCATAATGGCGAGGATAACGCTCGCGGTCAGGAGGTCGATGCCCATGGGATTGCCCCGGAAGAGAAGGCCGACCAGGGGCAGCTTTCCGATGGCCGCCTGGAGCGCCGGTTCCACGTACTTCGCCATGATGGGAGCAAGCGTGAACAGCCCCCACATGCCGTAAATGATGCTGGGGATCGCGGCAAGGAGCTCAATGGCCACTCCGATGGGGCCTTTCAGGAAATTCGGGGCTATCTCCGTGACGAACACGGCGATGCCGATGGCGGTGGGGATGGCGAACGCAAGCGCGAGCGCGGTCGTGACAAAAGTGCCGAAAATAGTGGTCGCCGCGCCGAAAACGCCCGTCACGGGGTTCCAGACCGTTGAGGTCAGAAACTCGAAAAGACCGAACTTCCCGATGGCAAGTGAAGCCTCCTTTACGAGTACGACCAGGATGCCGATGATGAATACGACGACAGTGAGGGAGGTAAGCGCGGTAATTGAAAAAAATAAAAACTCAGGAAGATTTTTCCTGGGAGATATGTCCAATGTGAGGACCTTTCAAATCTTTTCGAGAAAAGGGATAGAAAACTCAAACGGGCCGAGCATATAGTATATATGCTTGGCCCGTTCATTGCAAGTTTTTTTAAATCATCTTTTTTAGATCGTCATTTTTAATACTGGATTCCGTTCGACTTCCAGTAAGCGCGGATTTTGTCTTTGAGCGACTTCGGGAGCGGAACATAAATGAGTTCCACAGCCTTCTTGTCGCCATTGCTGAACGCCCAGTTGTAGAACTTGGCCACCTTTGCGTTCGAGTCCTTTT
>DASWAB010000025.1:0-3482 GCA_036391375.1 Nitrospirota bacterium | reverse complement strand
CACCGGCGTTATGGATCACGGTATCGAACGGCCCCAGCTCGTTCACCTGGTCCGCAAGAGACTTGGTTTCCGCGATACTGGCGAGATCGCCGGCAACTGCGGTCAGTGCGTCCGGAACCTTGGAAAGCGCCTCGACCGCTCGCTTCTGATTGCGGCCATGCAGCACGACCAGGTGGCCCTGGCTGACCAGCATCCGCGCTTCCATGAGACCGATACCGTCAGCAGAGCCTGTAATGAATATTCTTGCCATAAAGTTTTTACTCGCTAGCAACCTGTCTGAGTGGCAATGATTCAACGATAGCACGGAGAAAATGAAAGGTCAAAGAGAGAAGAACAAACAACTCCAGATTCAAGTCTGGCCCTAAAAGAATGCCGGACTCGGACATCCGAAATACTGTCTCCTTGGCCCCGGTCGCAAGATGTGCAGGATAAATTAAATCTTGTCGTATTGTTGCGCATATTGTAATATATGCTTAAGTTTATATTACCGGCCCGGGGCCAATAAGGAGGATTCAAATGGATTCAAAGAAGTTTTTATTCGTGCTGTCCCACGCAACATCAAATCCCATGGAGGTCATCGTCATGCTGAAAATCATATCCAATATGAAAGCATTTGACGACGAGGCAGAAATTGCGGTTTTCCTTGTGGGTGAAGGCGTCCAGCTGGCAAAAAAAGGAGTGGGGAAAACCATAACGATGGAACTGGAAGGCAATCAGGTCAATGTCGGCGATCTGCTGGACATGATGCCCGAGTTCAATGTGAAGTTTTACGTCTGCCACGCCTTCATGCCGCACTTTGGCGTTTCCAAGGAGGAGCTAATCGACAATGCGGAAGTGCGGTCGAGCTCCTACCTGGGCGAGCTGCTCCTGGCCGGCTACGTTCCCTTTTCGCTCACGATGTAGCCCGCGTCCGCCTCGGGCCATCACCATTGACGAGACCATCGAGAAGCGGGCGGACCGGAACAGCAAAGGTTTAAAAGCGGGAAAAAGAAAGGCCCGGCAGGGTTCCCGGGCCTTTTCGATAATCGCCGGATAAGGCCGGCCGCGAGGGCTACATCCTGGTGACGGTGGAGTCCACGCGCCGGTTCTTTGCGCGGCCCTTGTTCGTCTTGTTGTCCGCGATGGGCTGCGTGTCGCCCCAGCCTTTTGCAGAGCCGCTTGGCATCGACGCCCTTCTTCTCGACAAGATACGTCACCACCGACCCGGCCCGCGCCTGCGAAAGCTTCTTGTTCGTTTCCGGATTGCCCACAGTTTTTTCGTGAGTGTCTCCGCTGCGACGTCGACCGCAGATGTGGCTTTCTTCGTCGTTTTCTGCAGCGCATCTGCTTTTTCGTCCAATACTCCAAAAAGGCGGAAGCACCGCCCGGCGCCGCGCTTGCGGGAAATCCCTTCATTGACAACATCAGGGAAAGGGAATAGACTGTCAGGGAATCAGAGGCGAACGGATTTTTATCTTTAGTATAAATAAAAGAATATGTTGCGATGAGAAAAGAAAAGCTTTCACGCGCCAGGTCCCTTCCGCAGGGAATGCGCCTGCTGTACGAAGACAACGACATCCTGGTGGTGGACAAACCGGCGGGCCTTCTCACCGTCTCTACCGAAAGGGAAAAGTCGCGCACGGCCCTCTCCCTGTTAACGGAGTACATCCGCACGGGCTGCGGCAGATGCAGAAAGCGTCTTTTTGTCGTTCACCGGCTCGACCGGGACACATCCGGGGCGCTTATCTTTGCGAAGAGCGAGGAGGCGAAACTCCGCTTGCAGGCCCGATGGAAACAGACGGAGAAGAAGTATTTCGCCGTGGTTCACGGCGCGTGTGAGAAAAGGTCGGGCATCATCACCTCCTACCTGGCGGAGGACAAGGCGTATAATGTTTACTCTACGTCCGACAGCGCGACGGGCAAGCTGGCCAGAACAGCCTATACGGTCCTCAAGGTGACGAAGAAATTTTCCCTGCTGGAAGTGACCCTCCTGACAGGCAGGAAAAACCAGATACGCGTGCATCTCGCCGGCATCGGACACCCGATTGTCGGCGACATAAAATATGGGGACCCGGATGACGGGCAGCCCCGCATGGCCCTTCACGCCCGGTCGATTTCTTTTGCCCACCCCTTCACCGGCAGGCGCCTCACGTTCGAATCGGAAGTGCCGCTCTTTTTTACAACGCTCGTGGGCCGCAGAGAACGGGAGAACGGCCCCGCAGGTTTGAATTAAGAATCGGGACGCCGCGCCCTGATATACTCCCTCACTTCATTCAGATCCTTAAACAGACCAAATCCATTTCCCGCATAGGCCTTGTTCCAGGGGAAGAGCAGCCCCGCTCCAACCGCCTTGTGCGCGACCGCCTTCTCAAGCGTGTGCGGCGCATCGTCCACCACCACCGCGGCGCCTTCGAACAGCACGGTCTTGTCAAAGGAGAGGTGCAGCTCGTCATACCGCAGCTCGTGCTTCCTGAGCCACCGCTCCGTCGGGCCATGCATCTCCTCCCGCCGGTGGCTCGCGATCACCACACGGTACCCGTGGTCCTTCAGCGACCGGAGGAAACCCTTTGCCTCGGGATAGGGCCGGTACTCCTCGCTGTCCTGGCGGCTGTGGACCGCGTCCACGGCGGCCATGAACTCTTCCTCCGTGCAATAGGGCTCGAAGAAGTTCCAGGTCGTCCACTGCTCCACGGCCGGGAACGCGCTATTGACCTTCCGCAGCTCTTCATAGAAAGCGTCGCAGAACTGCCAGAGCGTGTTGTCGATGTCGATGATTGCTGTCTTCATAAAAAATCTTTAAAAACCGCCGGTGTCAGGTCCTTTGTTTCATTCTCACAATTGATTAGAAATTCTATTACAAACGGGTTCAAAAGTCCAGCAGGATTCAATTGCGGAGTGCCGGGCGCGGAATTGAAGATCGGCCGTCCGCAGTTGTGACGTTTGAGTGCCAGGCGCTCCCTAAAGCAGGCGGGTATAGTATAATAAAGAGAGAGGCGGCCTTTGCGCTCTGCTCATGTTCTTTCAGGAGGTGGAAGGGATGAAGATGTTCGTCCTGGTGTACGCGTCTACTTATGACGACTACGTGATCTCGGCGATTTCGGAGGGAGGCATAAAGGCGTACACGAAATGGACCGAGGTCCACGGCACGGGCCCGGAAACAGGGCCGAAACTGCGGTACAGCCAGGGCGACAACGATGTCCTGACCATGGTCGTAAACGACGAGGACGCCGCAAAACTGCGGAAGGTCGTGCAGCAGCTTCGAAAGGACCACCCGCTGGGCGGCGTGCGGTGCTTCATCGTGCCCGTGGAGGAAATGATCTGAGCGGCCTGCGATCATCATCAGCCTCATGCGAAGGCGTCAAGCGGGGACTATGTTGTAGCGAAGAATGACGAGGAAGAGGCCACATTCAAGCAATACAAGCGGTTCGACAATACGAAGGTCACCCCTTAATCCGAAGAACAATGGGTGTGGTGATGGAGAAGAAGCGGTATAAGTGATCGTT
>DASWAB010000024.1:0-6049 GCA_036391375.1 Nitrospirota bacterium | reverse complement strand
CCTAACAGAAAAATATTATCGCTAAATGGGTCAAATGGAA
This sequence comes from Nitrospirota bacterium, assembly GCA_036391375.1. Taxonomy (GTDB): domain Bacteria; phylum Nitrospirota; class UBA9217; order UBA9217; family UBA9217; genus DASWAB01. The sequence continues at coordinate 6,009 of DASWAB010000024.1, read as the reverse complement.
TCACTGTCACTGGGAAAGTTAATGACGTCGTCGATTATATCAAATATGGCTGTGTATCCGTATGCCCAGTGAGAATTGGCGCTGGTATTCAAAATAAAATTCTTGAATCAATGGCAATGGGTATCCCCGTAGTGACCACTTCTTTAAGTGCAGAAGGAATGGAAGCAATTAATGGTCAACATTTTTTAGTTGCTGATGACCCTCGCGATTTTGCTTTATCAGTAATTAAATGTATGTTGGATAAGTACTTGCGAAATAAAATTGGCTTAGCTGCAAGACAATTGATAGAAACCAAGTACCAGTGGAACAGACAACTTTCAAGCTACATCTCTTTATTCTCTTGATCTAACTTTATTTCACAAGAGAGTCAAGTTGATAATTTGCTGCTGCAAATTTTCAGAATTTTTGTCTTCATACTGTCGATAACGAGTTGCACTGATTAATAATAACCTCGTTGAATATTATAACAGAAAGTTTCTTTAAGTTGATTTTAACATTTCTTGATTAAAAGAGTTTACTTTTACGTAAGAGTTTGATACATTGAGCCAGCCGTGATGAAATTATAAATAGGGTGTCGGCAACCGCCAACCATATTACAGCGCAATTTCTTGGATTGTGCGATCTTAAAAAAAGACCATCCAGTCAATAGGGGGGGCTGATGGCAAGGGCCAGTCAGACTGCGAAACAGGCGATGGAGATTTTTGTGGATGCCATCCTCATCGTCTCGTCATTTTCCCTTTCGTACGCGCTTCGTTTCAGCACGTTCCGTCTTGACGCGTATTTCCGCCTGATACTCACGACCCTGCCGCTGATACTCGCAGCCCCGCCTCCGCATTACTGCCGCTCTGGGCCTGTACCGCGGCATGCGGGTCTTCGTAGGCTGAATGCATTCAATTAAGGATTATGTTCCTCCGCTACAAAGAAAAGCTTTTTTTCATGGTTCTGGGCGATCTGGCCGCGATGCTGACCGGATTCACTATGGCCCTGGCGCTCGGCCATAGAAACCCGCTGGACCTCGACATGGCGCTTTCTTACCGCTGGGGCCTTGTTACTCTCGTCATCTTCACCCTGCTCGTCTTTTTCATCCTTGACATATATGCTCTCTACAAAATGCCGGAGCGGTTCCTGAGCCAGACGACCATTATCGGCCTCGGGCTGGTTTTGAGCGCTGTTTTGACCACATTCACCTTCTTCTTCAGCAGGCACGTGGTGCCCCGCGCGGTGTTTATTCTCTTTTACCTCGTTTCCTTCGTCCTGATCGTCCTGTTCCGCTACGTCATCGCCAGGCGCACGCGCTCGCTCATTTACTGGAAGGCCCTTGTTATCGGAGACGGTGAGCGATGCCAGGAAGCGGCCCGGATCATCCAGTCCAGAAAATATCTCCATGCCGAGGTCGTGGGCTATCTGTGCGACGAGCGCGTTGCGCATGTGGATGGTGGGGCGCCCTATCTCGGGGATGTCGGGAATGCCCTGCCGGTCATCGAAAAAGAGGGCGTCAATCAGGTTATCATCGCCGCGGGAAAGGTGGACGACGGGCTCAAGGAGCTTTTGCTCGAGTGCATGAAGAAGAAGGTCAAGGTATCGGACTCCAGAAAAATGATCGAGGAGATCACGGGAAGGGTCCCGATCAGCCACCTGAGCGACCACTGGTTCATCCTGGAACTGAGCGCGATAGACAAGCGGTATTTCTGGTATGTCAAACGGTTTGCCGATATCGCGTTCAGCCTGTTCGGCCTCTGTCTTTTCGTGCCCCTTTTTCCGCTTGCCGCGCTCCTGATCAAGCTCGATTCACCGGGGCCGGTGTTCTACCGCCAGACGCGCATCGGCCGGAGGAACAGGCCGTTCCACGCGTGGAAGCTGCGGACTATGGCCAAAGATGCGGACAAGAACAACGTCCTCTGGACGACTGCGGACGACAAGCGGATCACGCGGACGGGGCAGCTCCTGAGAAAAATCCGGCTCGACGAGGTCCCTCAATTGATCAATGTGCTGAAGGGCGAGATGAGCCTTATCGGACCGCGCCCGGAGGCGGCGAGCCTTGTTGAGCTGTATAAGAAGGAAATTCCCTATTACCTCGAACGGCACATGGTCACTCCCGGCGTGACTGGCTGGGCCCAGATCAACTACCGCTACGGTAATTCCGTCGAGGACGCGAGGCAGAAGCTCATGTTCGACTTTTACTACATCAAGAAAAGGAGCTGGGTCCTCGACAGCATGATTTTTCTGCGCACCATCAGGACCGTTCTGACGGGGAAAGGGGCGCTGTGATTCAAGCTGACAAGCTGAAAAGCTGGCAAGCGAACAAGCGGAAGAAGGGCAAAAGTCTTCTTGTAAACTCTTCACATTTACGTTATAGTATTTCTGTCCTTTTGTAATTCACGTAAAAGCGTGATATACGTAAATCGCAACAAGTAAAGATGAGGAGGTCGAACGGCCATGGAAAGACAGAATGTAACCTTGTCCCTGCCCAAAGCGTTGCTCAAAAAGGCGAAGGCGTTGGCCGCGAGCAGGGAGAAATCCTTGAGTGTGCTTCTTCGGGAGACCCTCGAGGACAAGGTGGGGTCAGTTTCGGGGTTCAATAAGGCGCGGGAGAGGCAAGTGAAACTTCTTAAACGGGGATTCAATTTCGGCACCAAGGGCAGACTGTCCGTATCCAGGGAAGAACTTCATGCCCGATAAGAAATTGTTCCTCGACACCAATGTTCTCGTGTATGCCTATGACACATCCGCCGGCAGAAAGCATGAGAAGGCGCGCGACATCATGCTCGGACTCTGGGACTCGGGGCTCGGGGTGGTGAGTACACAGGTCCTGCAGGAGTTTTTTGTACTGGCGACGAGGAAAATACCGGCGCCGCTTGACGTAAAAGCTGCGAAGGAGATCGTCAGCGATCTGCTGAAATGGGACGTGGTCGTGAATGACGGCGACAGCATCCTGGGCGCAATCGACATCTACCTTCACCGCAAGTATTCTTTCTGGGACGCACTGATCATTGAAGCGGCAGTGCGGGGAGACGCTGACATATTATTGTCCGAGGATCTGTCTCACGGTCAGGTTATTCACGGTGTTGCCGTTCAAAACCCGTTCATTTGATTATTGCTTCCTTCGTGAACATCACGGGCGGAGGGAGATGAGCTGGAAAGCCGGCAAGCAAGCCTGCAAGCTGAGAGCCGGTTTTGAGACAGGGATAGGGATCCATGAAAAAAATCCTGCTTTTCCTTTTTTGTACAGCCATAATTCTGTCCGCGACCGCGGTCTTCGCCCAGCAGGCCCCCTCGCCGGCGGACCTTGCAAACAGCGCTGTCCAGGAAATGCAGAAAACCGATCCCCTGTCCGCCCAGGCCTTTCAGAGCGCGGTCCAGAGGGGCGACCTTGCCGGTGCGAAAAAGATTTACCAGGATTTCAAGGCCCGGCAGAACAGGCAGGCGGCGGCTGGCGCCGCGTCCGGCGAAACCGGCACGACGAACGCTCCTCTTCAACCGTCGCTGTTCGAGCGCACGCTTACGGGCGACCTCACCCAGTTCGGGTATGATCTTTTCAATAAAACCGTGGCCACGTTCATTCCGCCCTCAATTATGCCTGTCGGGCCGGACTATATTATCGGACCCGGCGATCAATTTACCCTGACCCTCTGGGGGACAACGGAAGGCATTTATACCCTTCAGGTCACGAAGGAAGGGCAGGTCACCCTTCCCAAAGTCGGCGTGGTGTCCGTGGCGGGCGTCAGGTTCAGCGAGCTGGAAAAGACCCTGAAGCGCCACCTGTCGAAATACTACAGCAATTTCAACCTGAGTGTCGCCATGGGCGGGCTCAAGACCGTCACCATCTATGTGGTAGGCGAGGTGGCGACTCCCGGCAGCTATTCGCTTTCATCGCTCACCACGGTCTACGGGGCGCTCTTTGCGGCAGGAGGACCGACCAAGCTCGGGACCCTGCGCTCGATACAGGTCCTGCGGTCCGGCAAGGTCGTGAAGACCATCGATCTTTATGACTTTCTGCTCAAGGGCGACCGCAGCCAGGACATCAGGCTCCAGAACGAAGACACGGTGTTCGTGCCGCTTATCGGGCCGGTCTCCGGCGTGGCGGGCATGGTGTACCGGCCGGCGATCTACGAACTGAAAGGCGGAGAGACCATCGGCGACGTCATAAAGACGGCGGGCGGCATTCTGCCCATAGCGCTCGGCGGCAGGCTCCAGCTCACCCGGTATGAGGACAACCAGAGGAAGGTCGTCCTGGACATCAGGCTCAGCGACCCGCAGCCGGGCGCCCCGAAAGCCGCGGAGGCATTCAATGAAAAGATCCGGAACATGGACGCGATCAGCATCAGGCCGCTCTATGACAAGGTGTGGGAGACCGTGAACCTGAGCGGCGCGGTGCAGCATCCGGGCGACTTTCAGTGGAGGCCGGACCTCCGGATGAAGGAAATCGTGGCTCAGGGCGGGCTCCTCCCCACGTCCGATATGAGGAGGGCGGAGATTGTGCGCCTGAAGGATGATTATTCGGACCGCGAGATCATCGCCGTGGACCTGGCCCTTCTTATGAACGGCGATGAGGGACAGAATGTCCTGCTTCGTCCCCAGGACCAGGTGAGGGTGTATTCCGAGTATCGCGAGGCGGAGAAGGTCCTGGTGACCGGCGAGGTCGTGCGGCCGGGCGCGTATGAGATCATGAAGGGGGAGCGCCTGAGCGACCTTCTGCGCAGGGTGGGCGGGATCACTGCCGAAGGGTACGCGTACGGGGCGGTGTTCAAGCGGAAAAACGTCAAGGACAACGAGACAAAAAACACGCAGTCCTTCATCGCGCGGATGCAGACCCAGATCCTGGCGAACGCCGCCTCGAGCGCCGCGACGGCGTTGAATGCGGAAGAGGCCCAGTTTACGAAGGCCGAGCTGGGCCTGAACCAGAGCCTGCTCAACAGCCTCGGCGCGATGCAGGAAAAATCCGAAGGCCGCGTGGCCATCGATATCACCGGAAACATCGACGAATGGGCCGGGTCCAAGGACGACCTCATCCTCCAGGACGGGGACTCGCTTTTCATGCCAAAGAGGCCCCAGGAGGTGCTCGTCATCGGAGAAGTGTACACCCCGGGGGCCCAGGTGTTCCTGCCGGAGATGACGGTCAAGGACTATATCGAGCGGACAGGCGGCGCGACCAGGTACGCGGACGATGACCACATCTTCGTCGTCCAGGCGAACGGCTTCGCCTACGGCGCCGACTCGCCGAACGTCGGCAAGATCGAGAAGGCGAAGCTCAAGGCGGGGGACGCCGTCTTCGTGCCCCAGAAGACGGAGCGCTACGCGGCCACGCGGACCACGAAAGACATCATCGACATCCTGTTCAAGACGGCGGTCGTGATCGCGACGATTACGATACTGTTTTAGCAGAGAGCAGAGAGTTCCTCTCTGTGCTCCATGCACTATGCCTGAAGGAATGCTAATGACCGAAGCAAGTCACGACGAAGAAATATCCCTCCTCGACTACGGGAACGTCCTCTGGCGCAGAAAGAAGATCGTGCTCGCCCTGTTCGCGGTTTCCGTCGTCATCGCCGCGGTCGTCAGCCTGCAGCTGCCCAAATATTACAAGTCCGAGACCGTGATCATCGCGTCATCCTCGGAATCGGGAAGCTTGGGAGCGGCCTTGTCGTCCATCCCCATGGCCGGGGCGCTCGCCGGCACCCTGGGCGTAAGCGGCTTATCGACGCCGGCGGACAAGATGCTGGTGTTCCTGAAAAGCAGGACCATCGCGGAGATGGTGATCAAGCGGTTCGACCTCATCCACGTGTTCTACCGGAGTAAATGGGACGCTGCAAAAGGCGCCTGGAAGGACACCGAGGACCCGCCTGTCATGGAAGACGCGGTAAAATACCTCGCCAGAAAAATCGCAGACTTCAAGAAAGACAAGAACGGAACGGTTTCCATCATCGTTGAATGGAAGGACCCGAGGCTTGCCGCCGAGATGGCGAACTACTATGTCGCGGCCCTCACCGAGATCATGAAAGAGAAATCCATCAA
>DASWAB010000023.1:0-3190 GCA_036391375.1 Nitrospirota bacterium | reverse complement strand
GTTCGAAAAGCTGCAGGATTTGTCCGGCGCGGGGCGCGGTCCTGTTCAGGACCTGCTGGTGCCGGTCCAGGTCGGGCTGGGCCCGGCCCAAAGCGGCCTGCTTGCCGAGTATCTCCCGGAACTCGAAAAGCTCGGATTCTTCGTGGAGGACTTCGGGAACGGCGCGTTCATGATCAAGGCGGTCCCCGCGCTTATGGTCGGCGCGGACTACAAGCAGCTCCTTCTCGACATCCTCGATGAAGTGAATATTCATGGGAAGAGCGGGAAAATGGATGAACTGCGCGATACGATCCTGAGTGTAATGGCATGCCATCCGGCGATCAAAGTGCATCGTCATCTCGACCAGAGGGAGATGGAACAGTTGTTGTACGATCTTTTCTCCTGCCGCATGCCCCACACCTGCCCGCACGGCAGACCGACCATCGTCCGGTTCTCCATCGATGAGCTCAAGAAGATGTTTAAGAGGATGTAAAGCGACCAGAATGAGCTGTAATGATTGAGCATAGATTCAGCGGCCCTCATCGTGTGGTTATGCTGTTCTCCGTGCTGCTTTTACTCAGCCTCTCCGGTTGCGCCACGGGCATCACCCGTGACGAACTTTTGCGGCAGATGCAGGAAGGAACGGCGCCGCTGATCGTCGATGTCCGCTCTCAGGGAGAGTACGATCGGGACCACGTGCCTGGCGCGGTGCGTATTCCGTTTTATTCCGTCGGTTCCGGCCTGAAGGATATGGGATATTCAAAAAACAATCCCATCGTCCTCTATTGCGAGCACGGGCCCCGGGCCGGCATTGCCGGGTTTACGCTTTTTTTATCAGGCTATGATAAAGTATTTTCGCTTGAGGGGCACATGAGGGGTTGGAGAGAGAATGATTTTCCCGTCGAAGTCATTACGCATTAATCATGTCCGGCGATAAAGCAATTCTTATCCTTGCAGGGCCGACCGCCGTGGGGAAGACCGATGCGTCCATCCTCCTGGCGCAGGAGCTCGGCGCCGAGATCGTGAGCGCCGATTCCATGCAGATATACCGCGGCATGGACATCGGCACCGCCAAGCCGACACCAGAGCAGCGCGCCCTGGTGTACCATCACCTGATCGATGTCGCGGAGCCCAACCAGCCCTACAGCGTGGGCGATTACCTCAGGGACGCCCGCTCCGCCATCGACGGCATTATCGCCGCCGGCGGCCTTCCCCTGGTGGTCGGCGGCACCGGGCTGTACATCCGGGCGCTCACACGGGGACTGTTTCACGGGCCTCCCGCAGACCTCGAATTGCGCGAACGGCTTCTGCAACGGGAGGCAGAAGGCGGCAGCGGCATCCTGTATTCCGACCTCGTGAAGGTGGACCCCGAGGCGGCGGTCAAGATCCATCCCAATGACCTCCGCCGGACGGTGAGGGCGCTCGAAGTCTATTATCTGAAAGACAGAAAGCTCTCGGAGTTTCAGCGGGAGCATGCCTTCAACGACAGGCCGTACCGGTTTCTGCTGCTGTTCCTCGTGCGGGGAAGGGGGGAATTGTATTCCCGGATCGAGCGGCGCGTTGATGAAATGATCGCCGGGGGGCTTGAGGCCGAGGTCAAGGCCCTGCTGAACAGGGGCTACAGCCCCGAGCTTCCCTCGATGCAGGGGCTGGGGTACCGGCATTTCACCGGACATTTTCTCGGCAGGACGTCGCGTGAAGAGGCGGTCGCCCTCCTGAAACGCGACACCAAACGGTTTGCCAAGCGGCAATTCACCTGGTTCCGGCGCGAGGCCGAATCGGTGTGGGTGGACATCACAGGACTCGCCCGGCCGGCCGAAATTGTGAAGCGGATAAAGAAAAACATTGAAATTTCAAATAAGGTAGTATAAGATTAAAAAAATATTTTGTTCCATTCTTTTGAAGCGCGCTTGCAGGGCGGCTTCGCGGAGGGGCGGATGGGAAAGTCTCAGGTGAATCTTCAGGACATATTCCTGAACCAGATGCGTAAGGAAAAGATCCCGGTAACAATGTATCTCGTAAACGGCGCGCGCCTCACCGGGACCATCAAGGGGTTCGACAACTTCGTCATCCTGATGAAGCAGGAAAACCAGCAGCTCGTGTACAAGCACGCCATTTCGACCATCATCCCCGAAAAATCCGTTGAACTGCTCGAAGGCCTTGAACTGAAAAAAGAAGCGGAGACAGCGGCTCCGTGACAGGATTTTGTTTGCCGCGGATTTGTACGGGTGTGCGCAAACGAAATTCTAAAATTTCTTAATAAAAGCTTTCTTTTTACGTTTCTCCTTCGTGAAAATTCTTGACAATTCGTAATTGAAAAAAATTAAGGTTTTTTCCTCATGTCAAAGCGCATTTCGAAGACGGGAAAAATCAGCATCGGCGTCATCGGCGGGAGCGGACTGTATGAAATGGAAGGGCTGACGCAGATCGAGACGGTGAGGATCGCGACGCCTTTCGGCAAACCGTCGGACGATTACGTCGTGGGCTCGCTCTTCGGGAGGCGGGTGGCCTTTCTCCCGCGGCACGGCAGGGGCCACCGCGTCATGCCTACGGACATCAACTACCGCGCGAACATCTACGGCATGAAGAAACTGGGCGTGGAACGCATCATATCGGTGAGCGCCGTGGGCAGCATGAAGGAGGAGATCAGGCCGGGAGACATCGTGGTCCCCGACCAGTTCTACGACCACACGAAGCACCGCCGGAGCACGTTCTTCGGCAACGGCGTGGTGGCCCATGCGGGCATGGCCGATCCTGTCTGCCCCGACCTCTCCGCGATACTCATCGAGGCGGGGGCCGCTGTCGGGGCGAGGGTGCACAGGGGCGGCACCTATTTCTGCATGGAGGGGCCGCAGTTTTCCACCCGCGCCGAGTCGCTCATCTACCGGACATGGAACGTGGATGTCATCGGCATGACGAACGCCACCGAGGCAAAACTCGCCCGGGAGGCCGAAATATGCTACAGCACCATCGCCCTTGCCACGGACTACGACTGCTGGCATCACAGCGAAGAGGCGGTGACGGTGGAGGCCGTGCTCGAGGTCATGCGGCACAATATCGAGACCTCGAAGGCAATGATCAGGCAGGCGGTCCGGACGCTGCCCCCCCGGCGGACGTGCGGGTGCGGCAGCGCCCTCAAAAACACGATCATGACGCCGGAGAAACTGATCCCGCCGAAGCTCAAGAAGGACCTGGCGCCGATCATCGGGAA
>DASWAB010000022.1:0-6942 GCA_036391375.1 Nitrospirota bacterium | reverse complement strand
AACAGCTCCTCGGCGATTTCGGGCGTAATGCCGAACCCGCCGGCAGCGTTCTCTCCGTTCGCGATCACGAGATCGGGACGGTGGCTCTCCGTAAGGCCGCGCAACTGCTGTCGCGCCATTTTTCTGCCCGGCTCGCCGATGATGTCGCCGATGAATAAAACCTTCAATAAAACTCCTTACCGCTCTGCCACAAAAACGCGAAGACGCAAAGTTTAAATCTTTTCTTAGCGCCTTAGCGCCTTCGTGGTGAAAATTCGTGATTTTGTCTACTTAGCGTACTCCACATACCTGCTCTCGCGGACCACCGTCACCTTGATCTGGCCGGGATAGGACATCTCCTGCTCGATCTTCTTGGCGATGTCGCGCGAAAGCTGTGCCGCGTGCGCGTCCGAGAGGTCCTCGGGCTTTACGATGATTCTGATCTCGCGGCCGGCCTGGATGGCGTAAGACTTTTCGACGCCCTTGAATGAATTCGCCGCCTGCTCCAATTGCTCAAGCCGCTTGAGGTAGCTCTCGAGCGTTTCGCGCCGCACGCCCGGCCTGCCCGCGGAGAGGGCGTCCGCCGCGGCCACCAGCACGGACTCCACGCAGTTCGGCTCGCCGTCGCCGTGGTGGGTCATGATCGTATTGATCACCTTGGAATGTTCCCCGTACTTCTTGGCGAGGTCGCCGCCGATCTGGGGATGGGTCCCCTCCACTTCGTGATCAACGGCCTTGCCGAGGTCATGGAGAAGGCCGGCCCGACGGGCAAGCTTCTGGTCCGCGCCGAGTTCCGCCGCCATGACGCCGGCGAAATATGCCACCTCTCGCGAGTGCATGAGCACGTTCTGGCCGTAGCTCGTCCGGTACCTGAGCCTCCCGATGAGCTTGATGAGTTCGGGGTGGAGGTTATGAATGCCCAGGTCGAAGGCCGCCTTCTCGCCTTCTTCCTTCATGGTGACATCCAGGTCTTTCTTGACCTTCTCAGCGATCTCCTCGATCCTGGCCGGATGGATGCGTCCGTCCTGGATCAGGCGCTCGATGGTGAGCTTCGCGATCTCTCTGCGGAGCGGGTCGTAACAGGAAAGAATGACCGCTTCCGGCGTGTCGTCGATGATGAGATCGATGCCCGTCGCGGCTTCGATCGCGCGGATGTTTCTGCCTTCGCGCCCGATGATCCTGCCCTTCATTTCATCGTTGGGCAGGTTGACCACGGAGACCGTGGCCTCGGCCACATAGTCGCTGGCGTACCGCTGGATGGCCAGGCTCATGATGCTCTTCGATTTTTTGTCCGCCTCTTCCTTGGCTTCGTCCTCGATCCGCTTGATGGTTTTGGCCGCCTCGTACTTTGCCTCGTCTTCCATCGACATCATGAGCTGCCGTTTGGCCTCCTCGGCGGTCATGTTCGCGATCTTCTCGAGCATCTGACGCTGTTCGCGGAGCCCCTTCTCGAACTGCTCTTCCTTCTCCGCGGCGATTTTCTCCCGGCCGCCCAGCTCACGTTCGCGCCGCGCCGCGTCCGATTCCCGCTTCTCGATAAGGTCGACTTTCTTTTCGAGCCCCTCCTCTTTTTGCGTGAGTCGCCGCTCCTGGTTCTGGAGCTCCTGGCGCTTCTCGCGGGTCTCCTTCTCGAACTCCGAGCGCGCCTGGTAAAACTTGTCCTTCGCCTCGAGCACGGCCTCCTTGCGCTTGGTCTCGGCCTCGCGCTCCGCAGCGGAAACAATGCGCACGGCTTCCGCCTCGGCGTCTTTGATCTTGCCGGCCGCGGACTTTCCCTTGATCAACAAACCCGCGCCCACGCCCATGGCAAGGCCGGCAGCGAGTATCCCGATATATTCAACCATTTTTCCCCTCCTGCTGTATTTTTCTCAGCCCGGCAAGGCGCTCCCTGATCCTCTTTTCCTCGCCCTGCTCCGTGGGCCGGTAGTATTCCCGCTTCAGCGGTAAGTAGTCCTGGGCCGCGTAGTGGCCCGGGTAATCGTGCGGATATTTGTAGCCTCTGCCCCTGCCGAGCCGTTCAGCCCCCTTGTAGTGTGCGTCCTTCAGATGGTCCGGAACGGGCATGAGCCTCCCTTCTTCTACGTCCTTCATCGCGGCTTTGATGCCGAGGTAAGACGCGTTGCTCTTCGGCGCCGAAGCCACGTACACGGCCGCCTGGGCGAGCGGCAGCGCGCCCTCGGGCATGCCGATGCGCTCCACCGCCTGATAAGCGGACACGGCCACAAAGAGCGCCCGGGGGTCCGCGTTCCCCACGTCCTCGCTCGCAGCGATCACGATCCTCCGCGCGATAAAGAGCGGGTCTTCACCCGCGTAGATCATCTTCGCCATCCAGTAGAGCGCCGCATCCGGGTCGCTTCCGCGCATGCTCTTGATGAAGGCCGAGACCGTGTCGTAATGCTCGTCTTCATCGTACACCAGCGCCTTCTTCTGGATGGACTCTTCGGCAATGGGAAGGTCATAGACAATGGCGCCGCCGGGGCCCGGCGCGGTCGAGAGAGCGCCCAACTCGAGCGCATTGAGCGCTTTGCGGGCGTCGCCGTTGGATTTCGCGGCGATGAGTTCCAAGGCCTCCGGGGTCAGGGTCACGGGCAGGTTCCCGAGCCCCCGCTCCTTGTCCGCAAGCGCGCGGAGTACGAGGGACGTTATGTCCCCGTTCGTGAGCGGCTTGAATTCGAAAATCTGAGAACGCGACGACAGCGCGGGAATAATGGCGAAAAAGGGGTTTTGCGTCGAGGCGCCGATAAGCGTAATATTGCCCTGCTCCACGTCGGGCAGGAGCGCGTCCTGCTGCACGCGCGTGAAGCGGTGTATCTCATCGATGAACAGGACGGTCCGCTTGCCGCTCTGGGCGCGCTCCTGTGCGGCCTCCTGCGTCACCCTGCGAATATCCGCGACGCCGGCCGTGACCGCATTGCGCGAGATAAAATGGGCGCGGCTCCGCTCGGCGATCAGATGGGCGAGCGCTGTCTTTCCCGCGCCCGGCGGACCGTAAAGAATAAGGGACATGAACCGGTCGGTCTCGATTGCCCGGCGCAAAAGCTTGCCCGGACCGAGAATATGCTCCTGTCCGACGAACTCGGACAAGTCGCGGGGCCGCATTCTCCAGGCCAGCGGCGGCACGGAAGGCTCGAGCGGCATCGACTCGACAGGCGCATGTTTTCTGATATTTTTGAGGCCCAACGTGCTGACTGCGGGAGGAAATTACGCGGACTTGTGATAGTGAGAGATCGAAAAGACCGGTTTAAGGGCTAAAGAGAGACAGGAGAATCATCCATTTTTCGGGAAGCTATGAACTTTCGGGACAGTAGCGCAGACAGGCAATAGCCCTCTGATGGCGCGAGCATCGCCCCCGAACATCTTTTTTCCAGCATCCCCGTTTGACGCCTATATGTATGAACAAAAATCCCCACAGTCTCAATAGGTTGCTTCACCGGCCAAATAATCTTCCTGCGGAACACTGCCTCTGGTCGTTCTGATCTTTGATGTTTATTCCTGCCTCAGCGGACCGCTCTTTCTTTATGCACTATCACAAGCGCCGGAGCCTTGCTTCCCGCTCCTTTCAATAACTTAACTTGCCTGCGCTTATTAATGACGAAAAAGGATGATAATAAAAATTATGACGCCGTTTCCTGAAACTATAAAAATCCCCCGCTTTTGCCGTGCAGATAGTCTTAGTTCCTGGTTTTAACCAGGTGGGCGCCATGATGGAAAGTTCAGGCTTCCCAGTCTTGTCTGGGCATGCACACCCTTTCCAGAAGATAGCTCCCCTTCTTTTTTATTCACGAGGAATAAGATTTATCTGTCACGCGCAAAGCAGGGGACATCGTTTCTGTATGTATTATATACCAGAATAAAGAAAAAATGGCAAGAGGAAAAATGATACGCTGTTCTGCTGACTGCGAGGAAATGCGCTCATATCAATGAGTTGCTGACACCCTGCGAAAAGTCCGGGACGCCAATATGAAGCTTAGGAGGCTTCCCCCTGGCTGATGGTCAGATCGAGCAGCCGCTTCGCGGCTTGTTCCGACGTTTCCTGCAGGGCTATGTGCCGCTCGCGCAGGCGGAAGAGCTCATCGGTGATCGTGAGGGCGGTCAGAATGGCCACCCGCAGGGGCTCGACCGTGCCTGTGCCTTTTTGCACTTCCTTCATCTTTGCGTCGAGGAGGGAGGCCAGCTCGCGGATATAAGCAGGGTCATCCCCGCCCTTGATGGCGTACCTTTGTCCGAAGATTTCTACCTGGACGCTCTCCATAGGACTCCGTCCTGCATTGAGCAGAGGGCAGAGCGCATAGCGTTAAAATCTTTGCCCTTTGCGCTATGCTCACAGCAGCGCATTCACGAATTCTTTCGGGTCGAAAGGCCGCAGGTCTTCCACAGCTTCGCCGATGCCTACGAACTTCACCGGGATCGAGAGTTCCTGATAAATGGCGAACACGATGCCCCCCTTGGACGTGCCGTCGAGCTTGGTAAGCACGATGCCGGTCACGCCCACCACCTCCTTGAACATCCTTGCCTGCGCCAGGGCGTTCTGGCCGGTGTTCCCGTCGAGCACGAGCAGGGTCTCGTGCGGCGCGCCAGGAAGCTCCCGGGACAGGATGCGATGGACTTTTTTGAGCTCTTCCATGAGGTTGGATTTCGTATGCAGCCTGCCGGCCGTGTCAACGATGAGCACGTCCATTGCCCGCGCTTTTGCCGCAGAAACGGCGTCGAACACCACGGCCCCGGGGTCTGCGCCTTCCCGGTGCTTGATCACGGGGATGCCGACTCGCTCCCCCCAGATGGAAAGCTGCTCCGAGGCGGCGGCGCGGAACGTGTCCCCGGCGGCCAGCATCACTTTTTTCCCCTCCGCCCGAAGCCGGTGCGCCAGCTTGCCGATGGTGGTGGTCTTGCCCGTGCCGTTCACGCCGACAACGAGCACGACAGCGGGCGACCCCGCGAGGGAAAAGGAAGAGGGCCGGGCGGACAGAATCTCAAACAGGATCTGCTTGAGCCGCTCCTTCACCTGCGCGGGCGAGGAAAGCTCCTTGCGCTTGAACCGTTCCTTCAAGTCCCTGAGTGCGAGCGAGGCGGTCGCTACGCCGACATCTGAAGCAATGAGCGCTTCTTCAAGTTCGTCGAGAAAAGTCTCGTCGATCTTTTCCCCGAGGACCAAGGCGCCGATTTTATCAGCAAAATTTTTTCTGGTCTTCGCCAGTCCGTCGCTTAAACTGCGCAATACGCCGAACATAAAACACCTCTTGCGTCTTAATCTCTTCCCTTCCGGCTTCCGGATTTATATATCCAGCGGCAGTTTCCCGGAGGCGTCAGGGACCGCGCCCGGAGATGATTTTTTCCCCTTCTGCCGTTTTTCTTCGCCTGCCTCCGCATCCTCCGCCGGAGCGGCAGCCTGCCGGTAAAGATACCGATCGTGCATCTTGCTGTAGCTCGTCCATGCCCCCTCGGCAACGTTCTCTTTCCTGAGCGTCGTCTGAAAGTTATTGATCTTGGCCGCGAGGTCGTCCAGGTAGTTGATGACGATCGCCTCCTTGATCTTGGGCCGCTTGGGGGAGCCAAACTCGTATTCGCCGTGGTGAGAGAGCATGATGTGCTTGAGCAGCATGGTCGTTTCCGCCGGGAAGCCCGGAATGGCCTTGATCTTCTCGACGATCATCTCATAGCCGAGGGATATGTGGCCCAGGAGCCGCCCCTCGGTCGTATACTCGATTGCTTTCCGGACGGTGAGCTCCTTTACCTTGCCGATGTCGTGCAGAAAAGCGCCCACGGTCAGCAGGTCGGTGTCGATCGACGGAAAGTGCTTCGCCACGTCACGGCTGAGCGCGACAAGCTCGACGACGTGGTCGAGCAGGCCGCCGACGTAGTTGTGGTGCAGCGTCTTGGCGGCCGGGGCGCGTTTGAACAGCGTCAGGAAATCTCCATCGTCCAGAAAGGCGTTCATGAGCCGGCGGAGGTACGCATTGGCGACCGATGCAGCAACGTCCCGGAGGCCTTTCACCAGCTCGTCGGAATTCCGCGGCGAGGACTCGAGAAAATTGGCGATGTCCACCCTGGAATCGTCGACTTTTTCGAGCGTCTTCATTTTGATCTGCATCGAACCCTGATAGTTCGCCGCGATCCCCTTAATCCGGATAAAATCCTCGCGTTCGAACTTTCCCGCTGTCTCGTCGGCGTTGTCCCACAGCCTGCCGTCGATTTCGCCGGTCTTGTCCGCAAGCTTCAGCGAAAGATAGGTCACGCCGTTCTTCGCCGTGGACACCTGTTTCGACGTGACGAGATAAATCTCCTCGACCCAGTCGCCTTCTTTCAACGATGCTATGGTCTGCATCAACGCACCTCTCGTTTCGTAGACGTGATAATAAACTATCCCCACGGTGTTGTCAAACGGAAAGCAGGAGGCGGGCAGCCGCTCATTTTGTACGGAGCAGGTTAGCAAGAAAGCAGACGTCCTTCGCGGAGATTAATCGTCTTTTTCAACGCTACCGGCTGTCTTCCTGAGACAAATTGCAACGGCAATCCTTTTTTATTTATGTTACAATAGAAGCGTTATTTGCGTTTTGGCATTCGTGGCTGCTGTTCGCTCTGCCGCTGAAATGCTCTATGATACATCAAATTGCCGAATATGCTTCCCACTCTCTTCTAAGGACTTTACCATGAAAAGAAAGACCGGGCGCCTGTCCGGCATCATGATGATCATGATTGCGCTCCTGTCGTCGGGCGTCTGTTTCGCCGGCGACCGCAGCGGCACCATCAATTTCACCATCAGGGTCAGCGCTCCTCCTGAAGCCCGGTCCGTGAAGCTTTGGTTCCCCTATCCCACCTCCGGTCCGGAGCAGGAGATCAAGGACCTCCAGTTCAACGGAAACTATTCGAATTTCACCATTTCGCGGGAGCCTTCGAGCGGCGCCCTCTATCTCTACACCGAATGGACCGGCCCCATGAAGGAGCGGTCCCTTTCCGTCGAGTTCC
>DASWAB010000021.1:0-1802 GCA_036391375.1 Nitrospirota bacterium | reverse complement strand
GCATGGGCCGAGTTCACCGTCATCTGAAGCACATCAGAGATGTTTCGTCCTTTATATAAAACCTTCAGCACCTCCGGCTTGTAGCGCTTTCCCCCGCACTGTTCGCAGGTGACGAACATGTCCTCGAAAAAATACATTTCGATTTTCTGCACGCCGGCCCCGTCGCAAGCCGCGCACCGTCCGCCGGCCACGTTGAAGGAAAAATGTCCGGCGCCTAACTTCCTCCGCTTTGCATCCGGAAGGCCGGCAAAAAACTTCCGGATGAGGTCGAAGGCCTTCACGTAAGTGACCGGATTGGAGCGCGGGGTCTTGCCGATCGGCTCCTGATCGATGAGCTTTACCCCCTTTACATGCTCAAGCCCGGAAAGTTCCGCGAATGCTCCTGATTTTCCGAATTCGACGCCGAGTTCGCGCGCGAGCGCGGGATACAATGTGTCCTGGACGAGCGTGGACTTTCCCGAGCCGGAAACGCCGGTGATGCAAGTCAGGGTCCGGAGCGGGAGGCGTACGTCGATTTCTTTCAGGTTGTTCTCCGCGGCCCCCCTGATCTCCAGGAACTTTCGCTCCTGTTTTCGTCGCCTCACGGGGAGCGGGATCGTTTCTTCGCCGGAGAGATACTTGGCCGTAAGACAGGAACTCTTCAGGAATGCGGCTTTCGTTCCTGAAAACACAATACGGCCTCCCCGCTCGCCGGCGCCGGGCCCCATCTCTATCACGTGATCAGCAGACCGGATGAGCGACGGATCGTGCTCGACCATGAGCACGGTATTGTCCGCTGCGGAGAGTTCCCTGATGATTTTCGCGAGCCGGTCAGTGTCGCGCGGATGGAGCCCGATGCTCGGTTCATCAAGGACATAGAGCGTGCCGGTAAGTTTCAGCGCAAGCTGGTTCGAGAGGTTCACGCGCTGTGCCTCGCCGCCGGAAAGGGTGCGCGTCTGGCGGTCGATCGTAAGATACCCCAATCCCATCCGCAGGAAGAAAGTCAGCTTCATCTCGATCTGTCTCAGGATTTCCTTTGCCGCCTGGCGCCTGAACCCGGTGAGATCGAGGCTGTGAAACCATTTTGCAAGATCTGAAACGGGCATGACCGACACCCGGGCGATGTCAAGCCCGCCCACCTTGATAGTGAGCGCCTCGGGTTTGAGCCTGGTTCCGTTGCACAAGGGACAGGTCACGCGCTGCGATACCTGCTTAAAAACACCCGGACGTGGAGCTTGTAGCGCTTGCCCTGAAGATATTCAAAAAAATCGTCGATCCCTGAAAAGTCTTTGCTTCCCCTGAATAAGAGCTCGCGGTCACGCTTCGGGAGCTCCAGGTACGGGGCATCCGTGTCGATTTTCGCTTTTTTAGCGCCCGAAAGCATCTGGCGCATCCACCATTTAGACGACGCCTTGGTCCAGGGCTCGATTGCCCCCTGCCTGAGGCTCAGGGATTTGTCCGGAATGATGAGGTCCTCGTCGTAGCGAAGGATATTTCCGAAGCCGTTACACTCCCTGCACGCGCCGATTGGATGGTTGAATGAAAAAAGAACGGGCTGCGGAGGCTCATACGCGGTCCCGCAAGAGTTGCATGTCAGCGCCTCGCTGAAACGAAGGGTCCGCTCCCCCAGGACTTCAACAAGGACTTCGCCCTTTCCTTCCCGGAACGCGGTCTCCAAAGATTCAACCATCCGTGCCCGGGAATCGGGGCTGACGACGAGGCGGTCCAGAAGCACAGCGAGTTCGGTCAGGTCCTTTCGTACGGGATCGATTGCAGCAGTCTCGACGATTTCCTCTCCAAGCCTGATCCTGCCGAAGCCTTTG
>DASWAB010000020.1:0-19233 GCA_036391375.1 Nitrospirota bacterium | reverse complement strand
GGCATTGGCAAACGTGAGCGTTTCAGCGGTTTTGTTCTTCAGGTACAGATAGCCCGCCGTCAGGGAGGCGCGGTTGCCCACCAGAAGCGTAATGCTGCCGAGCGCCTGGTCGCGGTCGGATTTCCGGCCGCCGCCGGCAAGAGGCGCCGTGAGCCCATCGCGTTTTTCGCGGACCCCGCCGTAGCTCGCCAGGGCGATGATTCGCTGGCCCGGCGTCCAGGTGACGGTTGCATTGGCTGCATTGCTCCGGTCCGGGTCATCTGCGTATGCCGGATTCGAAACCTGCGTGGCGCTGTAATCGGCCCTCAGGGAAAGCCTGTTCATGATACGGTAGGAAAGGCCGATCTTTTCCGTGCTTTTCAGCGTGCGGTGCGAGACATCCCAGCTGTTCGGCCCGGCGCCCGCGCCCCGCTCGGCCGCGTCGGCGGTATACTCAGCCTTGGCGGTCAGCCGCTCGCTTAGGCGATACCGGACCATGCCGGCGATAACGTCCCGTTTCGATGAAATGGAAGCGCGCACGTTGTAGGTCGTGGGGCCGGCCGCGGTCGTCGCCGTCACGGTGTCCGGATCGCTCATGCTGAGGTCATAATGCCGGTACTTGAAGGCAAGCACGAGGCCGGCGACAGGCGTAAGCGTCAGATCGCCGGCGGCGTTGCGGAAGTCCGCCTTTGCGCCGCTGTCCTCGTTCTTCTTTTCGCCGGCCGAATACGCGGCCCCCGCGACAAACCGGCCGGTAAGCGAGGTGTGGACCTTCACCATATCGGTTGAGGACTTGAGGTCGGGCACCAAATTGTGCGGCGCCGTGAACGTGGCGTAGGCGTCAGAGAGGACGCGGTCTCCGTTGGATTCAAATTTTTTTTCCGCGTGGCTATAATCGACCTCAACAGGGCCCAAGTGGCTGTTCACCCCCATACGAACCTCGCGCGCGTCCCAGTCTACGTTCCGCGACTGAGAAACCAGGTCAAGATTGCCGGTAAAGCCGCGCAGAAATCGCTGCTGGACAAGCCCGTCCCGGCCGATGGTCGTCGCCTCCGCGTACAGATGGAGGGGAAAGTCGGGGGTTTTGAATCTGATGAACGCCCTGTTCAACTGGTTCTCGACCGCATACCGGTCATTCGGGTTCAGGTCGGTAAAGGTCACCGGCGGCGGCGACGAGGCGAGCGGGCCGAAGCTGTAATGATTCAGGTTGTGATACATCCCGCGCGTGTACATGTTGAACAGCACCACGTCGCGGTACGCATAGTCCAGCTCGCCGAAATAGTCCTTCTTATTCAGATACGATGATTCCAGCAGAAACCGGTGGGGATAGGGGTCCCATTCGAGATTGAGGTCGCCGCCCGCCGAGGACTTGAGATACTCATACTCTCCTGCACGCGCATTGCGATCGAGCGTCACGCTCAGGTAGCCAACGCTGACCTTGCCGCTGAATTCCTCCAGCGGTCCCGGCGTCTGCGGCTCCGCCGCCTGCTGGGCCGCTGACGGAGAGGCCCAGAGCACAAGAAGCAGGAATACGAGAATAGGTTTTTTCATGTTCGGGCCTCCTTATTGAATAAATCTGCCCCGCCCGCTGGGCGAGGGCAGGTCTGTGCCGTGTATCTGAGAATGACAGTTCGTGCACCGCGTATAGTAAGCCTGTTTCACCTCGGCGGTCGTCGTCGTCCCGATCCGGTGCGACGGATGGCACTGCAGGCAGAGAAACGGCTCGCGCAGGAGGAGCAGGTTGTTGTTCACCGAGCCGTGCGGCGTATGACAGGCGCGGCAGTCCTCGGTGACGTCCGCGTGTTCGTACACGAAGGGCCCCTCCTTCTCCGGATGGCACTGCGTGCAGGTGGCTTTTACGGTGTCTTTTCTCAGGTTCTTCTCGGCGCCGCCCCCGTGCGGGTCATGGCAGTCCGTGCAGAACACCTTCTTTTCCGGCACGGGGTGGTGGTTCGGCAGCTGGAAGGCCGCCTTGATGTCTTCGTGGCACCGCTCGCACATCGCGGCAGTGTCCCTGAGCCTTACCTTCAGGTTGTGACTGCCGTGGATCCTGTGGCAATCGGAACACGACACCTCGGCCATTGCGTGGGTGCTCGCATTCCAGTTGTGCAGGTTAAAGGTCGCGTTGGCTGTATGGCATTTGAGGCAGATGAGGGACCTGGCCTGCGCCGGCAGGCCCTTGATGTCGATGAACGTCTTAAAATTGCACGCGGTCTGTTTTCCCGCTTTCGCATCCGCCTGAATCCGCTCCGGGGTGAGATTTTCGACGGCGAGGCTCCCCGCGCCGTGGCAGCTCTCGCAGTTCACGAGCGGCAGGCCGGACTCCCGTGAGAGCTGGGCACCCATGGTCGAGAGGTCGAAATCCCGCCGGATTTTGTCGTGGACATGGCAGGCCTTGAGACAGGCGTCCGTGCCGACGTAGTCCGCGTCCAGCCGTCCGGCGATCATTTTTTCGTATTCCTTGATCGGCAGGATCGGCCGCGACTCCTTGAGCGCCGCGCACCCGGCAGCAAAGAAGGCGCAGAGTATGCCGATTGCAAGCCATTTCTCCCATCGTGCGGATCGTTCCATGGAACGTAACCTCCTTCACCTGAGTGTGGGTTAGGGTCGTTCGTCCGAAGTGCCTGGAGCGCCGTACAGCAGATAACTCTTGGCCCCCGTGCACCATGGTTGCAGACTGGGCGTGCAGATGGCGTTGATTGTGCCACCCACGGAATAGTTCATTTGGCCGTCGTCCAGCCAGTCAAGGGAATCATAGATGATTCGCTTCACGTACCTGCTGTTATGGACATAAGCGCCCGGCTCGTGGTAGAGCATGCTGAAGTTGAAGGCCGCTCCCATGGTGTTCTTGCCGCCTGAATTTCCCGATTTGTCCGTATCGCCGAAAATCAGCCAGTTGGTGTTGCTGAAATAGGGGTAAGCGGTTGTAAATGAATAACTGGGACTGCTCACAAGCAACTGATACTCGAGTGCCTGGAGCGCGAAACCATAATTGTCCTTCTCTGTCTGCACGACCGCTCCGAAAGCGACGCTTGAACCCGCATGGCAGGTAAAACAGACCTCGCTTGTTACCACAAGAGCGCCCGATTCGGCGCTTATGGGCTCGAACAGATGGTTCCCGGGCATGCCGGTTCGATCCATGTGGCACCCGATGCAGGGGCCCTTTGTGCCGGTACCCGGCGCGGCCGGCGTGCCGATCCTGTTGTGCATAAACGTAGCGGGATCGGGGTAGCCCCTTCCGGCATATTCGTACGGCGTGCCCTTGAACATCGTTCCACCCCCCGTAAGATAGTGACCGTCGGGGAAGCCCATATTGCTGAAATCCACGGTGGCAGTCTGTCCCGTATTCAGATTCTGGACCGCCTTGCCGCTCCCGCGCCCCGTGTGACAGGGCATGCAGACGTTCGAGGCGTAAACATCAGGGTATTGATACAACACGTTTGCGTTTATCGGAAAATTGGAAGGAAACCCTCCCACGGGAATTTTATACGATGCCTGGTAGGCCCTCGGGTTTCGCAGGTGTCCCCTGTTGTCCGTATGGCAACCTCTGCATTCGAGCATCTCGGGCTTGAAGTTTGCGTTGTACGCCAGTGGAGGCTGAGCGCCCGTCCAGATCTTGCCGGCAAGGGCGGCGTTGCCGCTTCCGAGCGAATCTGCATAGGCGGCAAATCCTGTGGCCGTATGGCATCGCTGGCAGGTGGCCCTGTCCCCGAACGAGCCCCCGCAATTCGCTGCATCGCACGTCCAGTTGTAATGGGCCCAGGCATCGGCCGCGAGCTTATCTGCATGATCCGAGTTTGCCCATGCTTTATTGATATCGGCGTTTTTATGCGGATTATGGCAATCGGTACAGACGGTCTGGCTCGCATAATCCATGGCATAGCCCGTTATGTCGTTTACATTGGCGTTGTTCGCCCCCGAAAAATTGCCCGGCGTGGCGAAGTGAGTGTCCGTGATGACATATTTCGCGCCCGCCGGCGACGGCGTCGTTAAATGCGCGGGATTCGCAATCGTCGTCGTTCCCGAAGAATCGAGCAGTTGATGACACGTGGTGCACATGAGGAACTGGCCCGATACGGACGCGGTTCCCACCGAATACACGGTATTCGAATCGTATGTCCCCGACAAAAGCGATATGGGCCCTGAGCCGCTGTGCAGGCTCCCCGGGCCGTGGCAGGCCTCGCAGCCGATCACGGGACGCGCCACGTAGCCGATAGTGCGCGCGGCTGTGATGTTTGCGCTGTCGCCGTTGGGATCATGACACGCCCGGCACGCAGCGCCGCCCGCCAGTACCTGCCCGATCGTGGGCGCGCCGGCGCTGTACAGGGTGCCGCCGGGATCAAGATTCGCATGCTTGCTCAGAAGCCACTCTGCTGTCTCCACGGATCCAACCGCGGTATGACATGCAATGCAGACGTTGATGCCCACTGTCGTTGCAGAACTGAGTGAGGCCGCTCCGGCGGGCGATGTCGATTTTTTATTGGAATTGCCGCACCCGTTGAGCAGGGCAACCGCCAGCAGCATGGATAGAAACACCGCAACGCTTCGGCTCACCTGGTCGTCCCTCATCTCTTCCTCCTTAAGGTATATCCTCTCTTACGGATTGCAAAACCCGGGGCTATGTCTCTACGGTCTTCTCCAGGTCCAGCAGGATGTACAGCCGCTCGTCTTTTCTGGCAATCCCCCGCAGGAACTCCGCCCCTTGTTCGATGTTCTCCGGCGCCGGCCGGATATCCTCTGCCGCAATCCTGATCACCCCGGTGACACGGTCCACCATGAGCCCGACCTCCTCCTGCTCCGTCCGCGTGATGATGATCCGGGATTTTTCGTCCTTGCTCCCGGAGATGCCGAGCCGTTTACCCAGATCGAAAACCGGCAGCATCGTCCCCCGAAGCGACGTAACGCCGAGAATGTAATCCGGCGTGTTCGGCACCGACGTCAATTCACGGAGCTTCAACACCTCTCGCACATCCTCCACCATCATGGCGTATTCCTCGCCCCCCAGGCGAAAAGAAAGCAGCTCGATTTCCGGCGTCAGCGCTTCTGCCGCCGCCTCGACGCCGGGAGAGGCTTCGGCAGTCGCCGGGGGTTCGGCGTTCTTCGTGGCCGGCATGTCCGGGACCGCCGCTAATTGCGCGGAAGGTTCCGGCTCAACGGGCGGGGGGGACGGCTCATCAATGTGCCGGGGCCGAGTGTCAACAGGGTGCGCCGGCTCCGGTTTTTTCCGTCCCTTCGCCTGCTCAGAAGCTTTTTTTCGCGCTGCTAAAATGTCCATGTCGTTTCACTCCAATGCAAAACGCAGAAAGCGCAATATCAAGACAGGGCTTATCGATACGTCTCGCACACTCGTTTGCTCTTAGCATTTTTTCATTTGCTGTCTGAGTCACGCCCCGTCGTTCACCACGCTCTCGATGACCTCCGCGCCGATCATCTCCGCCGAACGCCCGAAGCCTTCCACCAGGGCGTTGCCTGCAATGATATTGATGAGACGGGGCACGCCGCCCGTGTGTTCGAACAGCAGCTCGAGCGCGCGCCCGTCAAAAAGCGGGCCCGACCGGCCCGCCACCTGAAGCCGGTGCCTTACATACGCCCCGGTCTCTTCCGCGCTCAGCGGCCCGAGGTGGCACTGCATCCCGATCCGCTGCCGGAGCGCCCGGTAGGGCTTTTTATCGAGCCGCTCCCGGAGCTCCGGCTGGCCGATCAGCACGAGCGCCAGGAGGTTGCGGTCGTCGAGTTGAAAGTTCGTCAGGAGCCGTAGTTCTTCCCACGTCTCCTTGCCCGGAATGAGCTGCGCCTCGTCGATGATGATCACCGGCCGCCTGCCCGTCTCGTAGAGCTCGTACAGCTTGGCATTGATGTCCTCGAGGAGTTCGTGCCGGTAACGGCTCGGGTCCTCCATGCCGAGGCGCAGGGCCACGGTGTGTAAAAGCTGTGACGGCGAGAGGCGCGGGTTGATGATCAAAAGCGGGTGATAGCTCCCGTCCAGCGAATCGATGAACGCCCGGGAGAGCGTGGTCTTGCCCGAGCCGATCTCGCCGGTAAGAAGAACGAGGTCCTGTTCCTCCACTGCATACTGGAGCCGCGCGAGCGCCTCGGCATGCTTGGCGCTTTGAAACAGGAACCGCGGATCCGGCGTCCTGGCAAACGGTTTTTCCCTGAGCCCGTAAAATTCTTCGTACATGTCGCCTTAGAGCGCAGATGACGGACTATGAGAAGACCAGCCGGGTCAGCTGCGTCACGTAATATGTCCCTTGGAGTCGTGCATCTGTTCTTATCAAATCGCTGCTGCTATGGCTTTCCTTAACGTCCCCTCGATCAGCGATTCCACGTCGAGTACGAGCACGACGCCCCGCTTGTCTCCCAGTTCGGTGGCCCCCGCGACGCCCTGCGTTTCGGCAAGCCGCTTTCCGAGCGGTTTGATCACGATCTCCTGCTGGTCTCTGAGGCTGTCGACAATAATGCCCATTCGCCGTTCGGCAAGCCCTACAAGAATGACGTAAAACGAAGAACGCGTTTGGTCCGCCGGGAGATTGAAAACGCTGGTGAGCCGGAGGAGCGGGACGGTCTCATCGCGGACGGCCATGACCTCGCGTCCTTCAATCGTCTCTATCTCGCCCGCCGCCGTCTGCAGGATCTCGAGCACCGAGCTGAGCGGAATGGCGAAAACCTGTCCGCCCGATTCGATGACCAGCGCCTTGATGATGGCGAGCGTTATCGGAAGCGTGAGGGTAAAGACGCTGCCGGCGCCCAATTCGGTCTGGACATCGATCATGCCCGAGAGCTTGGACACGTTCCGTTTGACGACATCCATGCCCACACCACGGCCCGATATCTCGGTCACGACCTCGCGGGTGCTGAAGCCGGGGAGAAAAATAAGGTCGAGGATTTCCTTGCGGTCCCGCTCGACATCGAGACCGTGGTCCGTTTTCAGCACGCCGCTTTCGACGGCCTTTGACATGATCAGCGCCGGGTCCATGCCTGCTCCGTCGTCGGACACCTCGATGACCACGTGGTTGCCCTTGGGAAACGCCGAAAGCTTCACGATCCCCTGTGCGGGCTTGCCGAGCCGGCACCGGACGTCCGGCGGCTCGATGCCGTGGTCTATGGCGTTCCTGATGAGGTGCATGAGGGGGTCGCTCAAGTCTTCGATCATGAGCTTGTCCAGCTCCGTTTCCTCTCCGAAAAGCTGCAGATCGATCTCCTTGCCCGCATCACGGGCATACTTTCTGACCACTTGCGCCAGGCGGGTGAAAATCTGGCCGATGGGGACCATCCTGACCTCAAGGATGCCCTCCTGGAGTTCGTTCAGCTTTCGCTCAAGGCTTCGGTGCGCCTTGTGGAGGTCCGTGGAAAGGACGGCAAGCCCCTGCTCCGCCCTGAGTTCCCGCGTGATCCTGCCGATAATGTTTTTGATAAGGTGCATTTCTCCAACGATATTCATGAGGCTGTCAAGTTTGTAGATATCGACGCGTACGGTATTGCTCACGGACTTGAGGGCGCCGGCCTCTGCCCGGGCCGGTTCGGCCTTCTGCCCCTCGACATAAGCGATGGGGTCGATGATCAAATTCGGCGCCGAGATCGAGGATGCGAGCGTCTCGCGGCCCTCCCGCGTGCCGACGACGATGGCAAAACCGATCCCGTTCCCCCCTCCCGCAATCGGGAGGGTGCAAATGATTTCTCCCCATTTCTTGAGCGTTGCATTCAGGTCCTTGATCTCCGACTCGAAACTGGAAAAATCAAACTGGGCCTTAAGCAGAAAGAGTTTTTTTCGTTCCCGGATACACTCCCTGAGCCGGTGCTCCTCATATTCGGTGAGGACTTGCAAGATGCTCTGGTCGAGGATGATCTGGTCGGAGAGGGGCCGGTCTGAAGCGGAGGCGGACGATTTTATCCTGAGGACTTCCTCGATGCGGACCAGGGGCGCCGTGATGCTTTCCAGGGGCTGATTTTTGCCGGCTTGCTGCACCAGCCTTCCCAGCAGCGCGATCGCATCGAAGAGCACATCGAGAACCTCGCGGCCGGGCGTCACCTTGCCGAGACGGAGCTCGCCCAGAAGAGATTCGAGCTTGTGCGAAAGATCGTGCGGCTCCTTAAGCCCGAACATTCCGGCAAGGCCCTTGAAGGAATGGACGGAGCGGAACAAGGCGTTCAGAACGTCGGGATTAATCCCCCCCCCGGCGGACTGTTCGGCCTCAAGCGAAAGCAGCGCCTGGTTTGCCGACTCCAGGATGTCCTCCGCTTCAGCGAGAAAATCTTTTATCGGACGGCTGGATTTCAATGAGCAACTCCTAAAAAAATACGAACTCTATTTACCCGCCAGCGCTTTCGCAACCACTGTTATGAGCGCTTCTTTTTTAAACGGCTTCTCCACATAACCGGCGGCCCCCAGGGCCATCCCCCGCTTTTTGTCTGCCTCGGTTTTTTCGGTGCTCACGATGACGAGGGGAATATCGCGATAGGTGGGATTTGACTTTACATAGCCGATGAGCTCCAGACCGTTGATGTCGGGCATATTGATGTCCGTGATGATAAGGTCGAAGCTTCGCGTCGGGAGCGTCCTGAGCGCCTCGAAGCCGTTGCCGGCCTCGACCGCGAAAAATCCTCCCGCCTCCTCGAGCGACATCCGGATCATCGAGCGGATTGCCTTGGAGTCCTCCACGATAAGGACGTTTTTCATCCTCGCTCCTTCTGCAGCTCGGCTATCCTTTTTTCGAGCAGCGCTTTTTCCAGGGCCATGCCCGCCTGGTTCATGAAAATCTCGAGCGTGTCAATGCCTCTGACGGGCTTTTGCTCCGGCAGGTTGTCGCCGTAAACGATCAATGCGATCTTTCCGTCCACGATGAGGGGGATGGCCAGGACCGCCTTTGGCATCACGCCCCCGAGTTCGTTCACCAGATACTCATTGCATTCGTTCGACTCAAGGGGGCCGAGGTAGCTGCGCCGGCTCTCGATCACGGACACGAACAGAGAGGGTTTGTTCAGAGGGATCTTGATATTGCGGATGACCTGGTCAGCGGGTCTGCCCTTGAGTTCGATGCCGAACTGCCCTAGGCCGCGCACTTCATCTTTTTTGACCATGAACAGGATCGCGCGGTTCACCACCTCGCTCGCGTACCGCAGGATGAGAAGAGTCACCTCGGCGGTGGCCGTCGGAAACCGAAGCTCGTCGAACATGGATTTGAGGGCCGCGAGCTCTTTCCGGGGCGCTTCCGTTTCAATGCGGGCGCGGAATTCTTCTCTGGCGGGTTCGTTGCCGGCATGATGGGAGGGAGGGGTCGTCGGAGCCGCAGAGGGCGCGGCAGGCGGCGTTTGGGGCATGCCTTTTCGTTTTTCGTCGAGGAGCCTCGTTCCTTCCATCAGCAGGTATTCGGCGCTGATTCCGGACCGGAGGAGGAACTCCTGCGTGTCGATCTCTATCTTGTCCGCGGGGGCGATCTCGCCGAGCTCGAAGTTGAAGAATCCCTCCTCCCATGCAAGGAGGTCGTAGATAATCTCCTCGATCTGCCTGCGCACGACGCCCTCGAGCGTCCGCGCCGGCACCGCGCCCATCTCCACGAGAATCATGCCGAGCGGTTTGTTGATCTCCCGTTTCTGGAGGGCCAGCGCCTTCGAGAGGGCCGCTTCATTCAACATGCCCTGGGACACGAGTATATTGCCGAGAGAATCACGGATGCTGTCGCTTGCGGCCTGGATCACCTGACCGTCCTTAAAGACGACCATTCCCGTACCTTTGCGGCTCCGCACGATCAGGGTGCCGGTCTTTTTGCTGAGGCTGATAATCTGGAAGATGTCGGGTAATGCAAGGTCTTCCAGCCTGCCGACAAGACTCATGAATTCTCCCTACGCAGCATTATCGACAAATTATAGCAATTTGGGGGGAAAATGCAAGATTAATTCACCGGTTAGACAGAAGGGGGAAGACCAGGAAAATCGGGGAAAGTGTTTGCAGAAAATATCGTTTTAAGCGGGTCATTTTGCAACCTGGTTTTGTAAAACGCTTCGCTATTCGTTAAGGCAACGGCGGTCGCAGCACGCGGCCATTTTTTGTGTGCAGGTCCAGTTCCGGAAGGCGGCTCGCTGCCCCGCCCGTCACGTCGGTGACGCTGACATCTCCCCGGTTGACGCGCACGACGATCTTTTGCAATTTTCCTGCTGGAAGCGAAATGTGCGCCGCGCCTTCGATGTCGGTGAACAGACCCTGCATGGCGACCCGGTATCGGAGAATCGGGACCGGCCGGTCCTCAAATTTCCAGTTCGCGGTGATCTCATTGGTAGGCAGGCCGAAGGCGTGAATGGCGCCGGTGCATTCAATCCCTCCCTGCGGCCCGGCAACCAGCCGGAGGTCCACATCAAGCGTATCGACAATCACTTCGAGGATTTTCGGCGTCGTTGAAAAGCTTGTCAGCCGGACGCGGGAATCGAGGTCCACATCGAGCGGCGTGGCGAGAATGCCTCCCGCCGCAATGGCAAGACCGAGGAGGACCACGGCGAAAATCGCAAGCGCCTTTCGGCGCGGGCTTCCTTCTATCAAGGGATACAGAATTTCGCGGGAGTCTTCGCGGGCCGGAATTCTGAGCACGTAGTAATAGAGGGCATGCGCGATCCCGTACGCGATGAGCGCGGACCAGACGGCGTCCGAGAGAAAGTGCGCGCCTGCGGCCATGCGCCCGATCCCCAGGAGCGTGCCGAGAACAAGTCCCGTCGCGAGCGAAACCGCTCCCCATGCGGTATACTTCCTGCGCCACAGCCACCAGCCCGCTGCGTAGAGATACCCTACCGAGCAGTGGCCGCAGGGAAAAGACTTGCCGTGACTACCGGATGGAACGAGGGGCTGAACGTATTCCAGTTTGCCGCCGAACTCGGCCAACTGCCGGGGGCGCGGACGGCCCCAGTGGTCTTTAAGGGCCACATTGATCACGAGCCCCGGTCCGAGGATGACGCACAGGAGAATGAAGAATCCGTAAAGCCGGATGCGCCTCCACCTCTCGCGCAGCATACCTGCAATGATGAGAGACGAGCCCGCGATTGCAAGCGACCCCGTCACCCACGGCGCCGAACGGTAGAACACCGACCAGAGGGGATGGTTCGCTACGGGCCAGCGCTCGGCAAGCCCGGGATGATAGTACGGCCGGAGGGAAGCGACGTCCAGATCGGTGAACGAGAACAAAACGATGGCCGCGACAGCAGCAATTATCAGAACCACCAGTTCGGGCAGCCAGTAGCGGCGGTAAGCCCTGATCGGGCCGGGATTTGAAGCCATCGAAATCATAAAAGGCTTGTCTCTCCGCTGGGCGAATGAAACACATGCTCTCGTTTAATTGTATCAGGCCGAGGGGACGGAGAATGATTTAATAGGGGTGCGAGAAATGCCCGATGGGGGTGGGGGGCCGGGAAGCGGGGTTCGCCTGCTTCCTCTGATCTTGTATCAAAAAGCGGCCTGCTTAGGTGCTCCGGTAATTCTCGAACTGGAGTTCGACGCCAAAGTCTTTCCCCTTGAGGAGTTTTATGACCGACTGCAGATCGTCCCTGCTCTTGCCGGATACGCGGACCTGCTCGGCCTGGATCGCCGCCTGCACCTTGATCTTGGAGTCCTTGATCGTCTTCACGATCTCCTTGGCCCTGTCTGTCGGGATGCCCTGCTGGAGCGCGATGCGCTGCCGCACCGTCCCGGCGAGCGCGGCCTCGACCTTGCCGTAGGTCAGGTTCTTGATCGGCACCCCTCGTTTCACGAGCTTGGTCTGCAGAATGTCGATCACGCTCTTGAGTTTATACTCGTCGTCGGAGATAATCACCAGGGCGTCCTTCTCCTGCGTAATGTTTGACTTGCTGCCCTTGAAGTCGAACCGTTGGCTGATCTCCTTCATGGCCTGGGAGACCGCGTTCGTCACCTCCGCCATGTTGATCTTGGAAACCACATCGAATGAATTTTCCGCTGCCATAGGAACCTCCGGAATTCAAAATCCAGAAGACAGAATTCAGATACAGAAATACGCCCGTCTTTCGTTTGCTGTCGGGTCGCTGCTGTCTGTTTTCTGGCATTATTGTTCTATTATCTCCGTCCCCTTCGGGGCCGTGAATGCAAACTGTTTATCGTCGATGCCCCCACCCTCGCGGATGTCCGTAAATTCGATCTCCGTAGTGTTCCCGGATCTGTCGAAGATGGTCAGTCCGGTGATGCGGCCCTCATCGTCGGATATAAGGCGAAGCTTCTTCATCGCCGCTCCGGGTTTTTTCGGCAAAAGCCCGATCGCATGCGGGACCTTCTGGTCCGGCGGGAGCACGTCGAAGTCGTCCCTGAGATGCGACGCGCCGAGGAGGAACGCCACCGGAATGTTCATCTCCGCGATGTCGGTAAACTTTTTCTTGACCATCTGCTCGCTCTTTTTTGAGTAGAACATCGCGGCCTTGCCGTCCACGAGAATGAGCTGGCCGTTCGTATAGTCGATCCTGAGCTTTCCCGGTTTCTTGATGAGAAGCGTCCCCTCGAACTTCTGCGTCTTGCCCACGGCCTTGAGAATGTTTTTCTGCGATACCCTGGCAGTGAGGTCCGAGACCTGCTCATAGTGTTTTTCGATAAGCGTTACCACGTCCTGCGCGGGTTTTGCCTGTGCTTTGTCTGCGGCAAAGGAAAATAAAAGCATGGCCGCCAGCAGGAAATTCAACATTTCTCTACTATTTCTTTCCGTCATTTTTCTCACTCCCTGTAGTTTTTCCCGCCAAGGCTCGCGATGTCTTCGTTTTCAAGAATCCGCCTGGGATAACCGGCCTTGGCCGTCCGAATCATCGCAAGGCCTACTTCCTCCAACGTGCACATCCATTTGGGGGCAAGAATTTTCAACAACGGGTATAATATGCCCGCTGCTGTGGAAATCACGTGCGCGTTTCTCAAGCCCCTGATCGGCTTGATGAACGCGGGCCTGAACAGATACACCGCTTTGAACGGAAGTTTCTGCAAATGGTTCTCGGTCTTCCCCTTCACCCGCGCCCACATGATGCGGCCTTTCTCCGTGCTATCGGTCCCCGCTCCTGTTATATAGCAGAAGGTCATGCCGGGGTTGAGTCTTGATAAAGTGGTCGCGGCCTGCATGGTTAAATCATACGTTACCCGATAGTAGGCCTTTTCAGTCATACCTACGGAGGAGACCCCGAGACAAAAGAAGCACGCGTTATAACCAGTGAGCTGCCCTTCAATGGACGAATAGTCGAAAAAATCGTCATGGATTACTTCCTTCAGTTTGGGGTGCTTCACTCCGCACGTTTTTCTGCCGATGACCAGAACGGATTCAACGTCGGGATGTTTCAGGGCCTCGTGGAGGACCCCCTCTCCAACCATGCCGGTCGCGCCGAAAATGATGGCCTTGATCGTCATAACTTACTGAGCCTCGATTCACGAGACGGCGTTACCTGTTTTTTCCTCACAAATCCTCCATACTCCTCATCGTCCCGTCCATATTTTTGCTGATCAAGACTTTCCTCGGCTTCGCGCCGTCCGCGGGACCCACGATGCCGTCCTTTTCCATCATCTCGATCATGCGCGCAGCGCGGTTGTAGCCCACGCGCAGGTGCCGCTGGAGAAACGATGTCGATGCCTTGCCGTTCTGCTGCACGAGATCGACGGCCCGTTGGTACTCCTCGTCGCGCTCCCCGTCTTCGGCCGCCGAGGCCTCGGCCTCCACGATCTCCTTGGCCCGCTGCTGCAGGAGCTCATAGTTGGGTTTTCCCTGCCTCTTGATGAACTCCACCACCCGCTTGATCTCGGCCTCGGACACGAAGCACCCGTGCACGCGAACAAGGTGCGCCGAGCCCGGCGGCAGGAAAAGCATGTCGCCCATGCCCAGGAGGTTTTCCGCGCCGTTGGCGTCGAGGATCGTGCGCGAGTCCGTCTTGGACGAGACCTGGAAGGAAATCCGGGTCGGGAGGTTTGCCTTGATGAGGCCGGTGATCACGTCCACGCTCGGCCGCTGGGTCGCGACGATCAGGTGGATGCCGGCCGCACGCGCCATCTGTGCCAGGCGCATGATGGAATCTTCCACCTCGCGCTGCACAGTCATCATGAGGTCCGCCAGTTCGTCGATAATGACCACGATGAACGGCAGCCGTTCTGCCTCGGGGACGGCCTTATTGTACGATTCGATGTTCTTCGAGCCCTTCTCCGCGAGCTGCCGATACCTTCGCTCCATCTCGGCTACGAGGGCGCGGAGCGTTTCCGCCGCCCGTTTGGGCTGCGTGACCACGGGAGTCAGGAGGTGCGGGATGTCATTGTACAGCGAGAGCTCGAGCATTTTCGGATCAACGAGCGCAAGCTTGACCTCGCTCGGCCGCGCGTTGTACAAAAGGGCGAGGATGATGGAGTTGATCGCAACGCTCTTTCCGGACCCGGTGGCGCCGGCGACGAGCAGGTGAGGCATCTTCTCGATCGTGCTTACGACGGACGCGCCGAAGATGTCCTTGCCGAGCGGCACCTTGAGCCTCGATTTATGCGACTGATACTCGGGCGACTCGAGGATCTGGCGGAAATACACGGTCTCCCGCGTATTGTTCGGGACCTCGATGCCGACGGCGGCCTTGCCCGGCAGAGGCGCGACGATTCGCACGCTCCCGGCTTTCATGGCGAGCGCCAGGTCGTCCGACAGGCCCACGATCCTGCTCACCTTCACCCCCGGCGCGGGCTCGAACTCGAACATGGTGACCACCGGACCGGGATAGACCTGGGTCACGCGCCCCTGGATGTCGAAGTCCTGAAGCTTGCGCTGAAGCAGTTCGGACTGCGCGAGCATGTCCTCCTTTGAAATTTTCTTGAGCACAGGCGGGAGCGGGTCGAGCAGGTCGGGCGAGGGGAGCTGAAACGCGCCTTTTTCGTCCATGCCCTCCTTGCCGCCCATGAACTCGAAGCTCGTCTGCACGGCCTTTGCTTTTTCCGGTTTGACGATGCGGGGAGGCTTTGGCGCCTGCGCGGGCAGCTTTCTGTTCTCTATGATCTGCGGCGGCTCCTGAGGGACCACCGGTCTCTGCCTCGCCTCCCGCGCCTTTTCCCTGCGGCCGCGGTACACGGCGATGAGAATATCGAACTGGTTCATCATCTGTCCGGCTACGGAGCGAAGCGAGGCCAGTGCCTTTACCGGCGAAAACGGGGTGAGAAGCATGAGGGCGATGACGATCGCCGTTATCGTAATAATGTACGCGCCGACCGCGGAAACGCCGGTGATAAGCAGGCGCGCGATAAAGCCGCCGAGCATGCCGCCCGAGGGGACCTCTTCGCCGAACAGCCGCGTTGAGTCGCCCCGAAGCCCTAAGAACGCCGAGAGTGAGACAAAGAGGACGATGCCGCCGACTTTTTTGAGGCGCGGATGCGCCGCCTCGCCGCCGAGCGCCAGAAACGCGGCATACCCGAACAGGAACAGCGGGATCAGGTGCGCGGAGAGGCCGAAGAGATGGAGCAGCGCGTCGGAGAGATAGGCGCCGATGATCCCGATGGCGTTCTTGACTTCGCCGCCGGTGCCGGAGACGCTGAAGCACGGGTCCGTCGCGCTGTATGAGACGAGGCTGAGCATGCCCAGAAGCCCGACGGCGAACAGGAGCAGGCCCAGCATCTCGTTCCAGTGTTTATGTTTGGCCGCGGAAACCGCCATAGTCTCCTTTGACTGTTTGAATAGTTTAATCGTTTGAACGTTAAAACGCTCGAACATTCAAACGAAGCTCAAACTGTTCCATCTGCTACAACGACTATCCTCGTACCAGCAGAAGCAGTATCACAACTGCTGCCAGCGCCAGCCGGTACCACACAAAGAGATTCAGGGAGTGCCGGTTGAGATACCGGAGCAGGAATTTTATGCAAAAATACCCGACGACTGCGGAAAACAGCACCCCCAGGCCGAAGGGGAGCGCCTCGCCGGGAGCCAAGTGAAGCTTGCGAAGTTTCAGCACGGCCGCGCCCGCGATGACCGGGGTGGACAGAAGAAAAGAGAACCGGGCTGCACTTTCGCGCGTGTAGCCGGCAAGAAGGCCGGCAATGATGGTGCTGCCCGAGCGCGAGACCCCCGGCACCAGGGCAAGGGCCTGGCAGCATCCGATGAAGATTGCGTGGCCGAGCGACATCCTTCCGAGCTCCGCCTTTTTTGCCGAGTACCGGTCCGCTGCCCACATCACGATGCTGATAACGGTAAGCGAGATGAAGATCAAGAGCGGGTTCCTGAAGCCCTCCTCGACCACGTGTTCGTATTTCACCCCGAGGATGCCTGCGGGAATCGTGGCCAGGACGATGAACCATACCAGCCTGCCCTCGCCGGTTTTCCACGTGCCGTCGCCGAACCCTGCAAAAAATTTTCTGAGCAGGTCGAGCCAGTCCCGCCAGAAAAACGCCAGAATCGCGACAAGCGTGCCGGCATGCAGGGCCACGTCGAAATTGAGACTGTCGATCAGCGTCCCCTGCCAGCCGAACATCCACGGGATCAGGATCAGATGCGCCGAGGAACTGATCGGCAGGAACTCCGTAAAGCCCTGCACAATGCCTAAAATGATGGCCTCGAATATGATCATTAATTTTTATACACTCCATTCCGGAAAATATTGAGCACACTATTTGCCGAACGACGCCGGATGGCTCATTATTTCACAAAGCATGGCGGATTTCAAGCTCTTAATATTTTGCATTTGCTCCCATCAATCTTATTAACGTTCTCGAAATAGAGACAACACAAAAAATGGTCGTTTTCGAGGCCTTAATCGGGAATACGGTTTTAGACCAGCTCCCCGACAGAAGCATTCAAGGACTGATGGATGTAAAGACAATTTTGAGACTGTTAATGAATTCAAAATTCAACACATAATATTTTTATGTCGGATTTTGTCAGTCAATATGATGATAGTGTCTTAATTCTGACATCGCCGTCTGAAAACAAAGAAGCAATCTCTTTTAAAAATAATCGGATGAGATATACAAAGTGATGGCATTAGTTATGCATATGCAATCACACTTGCCTCTGTTGAGAAATTAACCTCTGACGTTGAAATGGCCTTCTTAATTCAACGGAAAAGATAATGCGAGCTGGGTGACAATGCTGTGATCAAGTAAGAGCCAAGTATCAGCAACGACAAATAGTTGTTACGAAGGCATATTTCTTATAGCTACTTTAAACCACCATTTCAAATCACACAATTTTAGGTAAAAAAGGGGATGGACTATGTTTAAAAACATGAACATCAGCAGAAAGCTGAATGTGCTCATCGGAATTATCATCATCAGTCTGGTTGTTGTTGGAACGATATCGTTTCTCCAAAGCCGGGGCGCAGAGAAAATGATAACAACCATGGTTGACATGGACGTTGAACTTCTGATCGACCTCAATGAACTGTATGCGGAAGGCCTGCAGACCGGCCAGGCCACGCGGAATGTGCTGATAAATCCAGGCGACGAAAAAGCGGCGCAAAATTACCGTGACGCACACCAAAATTTTCTTGCAACCATGGATCGCGCGCTGTCCCGCGCCCCTGTCTCCATGCAGGACCGCTTGAGAAAAGTCAGGGGCCTCTGGGATGAGGACCATAAGCTGAAGACCGAGGTCATGGATCTGGCCAAGGCAGACAAAAAAGACGAAGCGATCTCGCTTCTCGTGAAGAGGGAAACGCCTGCGTGGCGGGAAGTGAGAAGCATTCTGTTGGAACTCATCAAAGAGCATCAAAAGACCTTTAAGACAAATAAAGAGAAGGAAATAGCCGGCATGGAAAAAAACCGGATCACACTGGTGGTCCTGCTGCTGGCTGCCGGGACCGTTTTTATTTTTCTTGCCGTGGTCATCGCCCGGATGATTACGCTGCCGCTGAGAGAAGGCGTGACGGTCGCCGACAAACTGACCAGGGGCGATCTGACGATGTCCATTGAAGTGACGAGCAACGACGAAGCCGGACAACTGCTTGCCGCAATGAAGAACATGGTGAACAATCTGAACAGCGTGGTTGCCGATGTCAAGAACGCGGCGGACAACGTGGCGTCAGGGAGCCAGCAGATCTCGTCAGGATCCGAACATCTCTCCCAGGGCACGACCGAGCAGGCCGCGTCCGCCGAGGAAGCCTCGTCGTCGGTCGAGGAAATGAACGCCACGATCAAACAGAACGCGGACAATGCATTGCAAACCGAGAAAATCGCACGCAAGTCCGCACAAGACGCGGAAGACAGCGGCAGAGCGGTGTCCGAGGCCGTAGTGGCCATGAAGGACATCGCGTCCCGGATTTCGATCATCGAGGAGATCGCGCGTCAGACGAATCTTCTGGCCCTGAACGCGGCCATTGAAGCGGCGAGAGCAGGCGAGCACGGCAAGGGGTTTGCCGTGGTGGCTTCCGAAGTCCGCAAGCTGGCCGAGCGGAGCCAGAAGGCGGCCGCGGAGATCAGCCAGCTGTCGGTCTCGAGCGTGGAAATCGCGGAGAAGGCGGGCGGGATGCTGGCCAAGCTGGTGCCCGACATCCAGAAAACCGCGGAGCTGGTCCAGGAGATCAGCGCCGCAAGCAAGGAGCAGGCGGGCGGAGCGGACCAGATCAATACTTCGATTCAGCAGCTGAATAAAGTTGTCCAGCAGAACGCGGGCGCAGCGGAGGAAATGTCGTCTACGGCAGAAGAGCTTGCGTCCCAGGCGGAACAGCTTCAGGGAACAATAGCATTTTTCAAGGTGAATGATGGCGGCCGCCTGGCGCGTAGAATGTCTCCTGGCAACCTTATGACAGGCCGCCGACTCCAGATCGCGCGAACGCGGCAATCCAGAGACGGTGACCCGCGCGATGCGGAGTTCGAGAAATTCTAACTAAGCGCGGGATGGGAAGCGCAGAGTGCGGGTTAAAAACGATGTAACGAAAATGCTATGCAAAATTGGTCCGACTCGGCACCCCGAACTTCGCATTTCGAACTACAAACAGGAGATTCCTATGAGCATAGCGAGTGTCATGGAGGCAACGCAGTATCTGACGTTCAAGCTTGACGACGAAGTGTTCGCTCTGGACATCACCAAGGTCCGGGAGGTGCTCGATTTTACGACGGTCACCAAAGTACCGCGCACACCGGAGTTCATGCGCGGCGTCATCAACCTGCGGGGGAGCGTGGTCCCCGTGGTGGACCTGCGGCTCAAGTTCGGGATGACGAGGACCGAGAAGACCGTGAACACCTGCATCATCATCGTGGAGGTCGCCGTGGACGACGAGACCACGATTTTAGGGGCGCTGGCCGATTCGGTGCAGGAGGTGCTGGACCTCGGTCCGGAGCATATCGAG
>DASWAB010000019.1:0-2630 GCA_036391375.1 Nitrospirota bacterium | reverse complement strand
TTGTGTATCTCATGATCGCGCTCCTGAGGCCCGAGATTCTCTCGTAAATGGGCAAGAGCGGAACGGAAGAGCATGGAGGAATAATCGATGAATGACGTCATCTGGCTGCTGGCTTTGTTTTCCCTCGGCATTGTGGTAATGGGAATATGCGGGTTGTTTGTGAAAGCGTGTGAAAAAATATAGGAGGAAAAACGATGTTTATGCAAACCTGGCTGCTTCCCTTTGCGCTCATGGCCGCGGCGACCATTATCGCCTTCCCCTTGAGCCGCTACCTGGCGTGGATCATGGACGGAAAATACCGGCCCCTTCCCGCCATGGGATGGTTTGAGAAGCGCCTGGACAGCGGCCCGCAGAACTGGAAGCAGTATGCCGGCTCCCTGCTTATCTTCAATACCGTGTTGTTCGTCTTCGGCTATCTTGTCCTTGCGCTCCAGCCGTTCATGCCCTTGAACCCGGACGGCAAGACGATGTTGTTTCCCAGCACGATCTTCAACAGCGTCATCTCGTTCATGACGAACACCAACCTCCAGCATTATTCCGGAGAGCAGCACCTGTCGAACTTCAGCCAGATATTCTTCGCCATCGCTAATATGTTTCTCTCGGCCGCCATCGGCCTGTGCGCCCTCGTCGCGATCATCCGGGCCTTGCGCGGCGACAAGTCGCTCGGCAACTTTTTTCTGGATATGTGGCGGGTGCTGATCTACCTGTTCGTTCCGGCGGCCCTGGTCTTCGCCCTCATCTTTATATGGCAGGGCAGTCCGATGACCTTCGAGACCTCTTACCAGGTTTCAACTTTGGAACCCGGCGCCATGGGGACCACGGACAAAGGCGAGACAAAGCAGCAGAAGATTGTTGTCGGCCCGGTGGCGGCCCTTGAGTCCATCAAGATGCTCGGGACCAACGGCGGCGGCTTCTACGGCATGAACTCCGCGCACCCCTTCGAAAATCCGACGGCGCTCTCGAACTTCTTTAACACTCTTGCCATGATGATCTTCCCCTTCGCGCTCGTGATCATGTACGGCCGCATGCTCGGGAAAATGCGGCACTCTTACGTCATTTTCATCGCCATGCTTACGCTCATGGCGGCGACCGTTGTCTGGTCGGTCTATTTCGACACCCTGCAGCCGAACCCGGGCCTTACGGCGCATGCGGCACGGACCTTTGAAATTCCCGGCGCAAAATCGAGGGATGCCGGAAAAACGCTGACGTACCCGGCGGCCGCCGGTCTGCCGGTTGATCAGCGCCTTGGCAATCTCGAAGGCAAGGAAATGCGTTTTGGCACTTCGGCAGGCGCAACCTTCGACGCCCTGACCACGGACGTGACCTGCGGCGCGGTAAACGCAGAAGAAGACAGCATCAATCCCATGGCTTCCATCGCGCCCATGGCAGGGATGTGGATCAACTCCATCTTCGGCGGAAAAGGAGTCGGCATGATCAACATGCTGCTCTATGTGATCATCGGCATTTTCATTGCCGGCATGATGGTGGGCCGCACGCCGGAATATCTGGGCAAGAAGCTCGAGGCCCGCGAAATCAAGCTGGCGGCAGTGGCCCTGCTGGTCCATCCCTTTATGATTCTTGCGCCCGCGGCTCTCTTCGCGGTCACGCACTGGGGGATGAACGCGGTCAGCAACCCCGGAGCGCATGGGTTCTCGCAGATCCTGTATCAGTTCTCTTCAGCTTCGGCGAATAACGGTTCGGCCTTCGACGGGCTGGGAGTCACGTACGGCTTCTACAACAATCCGAATCCGGCGCCGAGTGCCGCGGCGTTCGATATCGCGACAGGGATAGTCATGGCCATCAGCCGCTTCCTTCCGATCATTGCGCCCCTCGCCATGGCCGCGTATCTGGGAGAGAAAAAGACGAGCCCGGCCGGCCTTGGCACGCTGCGCGACGACGATGTCACGTTTGGCTTGTTTTTAGTCGCGACGCTCCTGATCATCGGCGCGCTGCTCTTTTTGCCGGCTGCCGCGCTCGGCCCGATCGCGGAGCACCTCGGACCGTTCCCGTTCGGAGGGTAAGAACCTTTTTTACCACAGAGGGCGCGGAGAAATGCAAGGGGGGGAAAAAATCGAACGATCGGGAAGAAGCGAAACACTCAAGGATGAAATGGTTCTGTTGATAAGATGTTCTGCGTTTTCTGAATGAGGAGGCCGCACATGTTCCGATATCTTTCCAAGAGCATATTGCTGCTGATATTTTCCGTGGCCATATGCTGCATCCTTTATCCGCTGGCGCTCTGGGCGGTTGGGCAGCTCGTGTTTCCCTTTCAGGCAAATGGAAGCTTGCTCGCGGGTCCTGGCGGAAAGCCTGTGGGCTCAAAGCTCATTGCGCAGCCCTTTACGAAGGACGAATATTTTCAGCCCCGGCCCTCGTCCGCGTCTTACGACGCATCTGCCTCGGCTTCATCGAGCCTCGCCGCTTCCAACAGTGCGCTTCGCGACCGCGTGGCGCGCACGCTGGGGCCGATCGTGCAGTACAAGAGCGGTCCCAGGGCCGGTAAAACCGTGGCCCCTGACATAGAGAGCTGGTTCCAAAAGGATTCGTACCAGGGCGCCCCGCACATCGTGGCCCAGTGGGCCGATATGCACAACTCACTTGCCCGGGCATGGGTGACAAGTGATCCGATG
>DASWAB010000018.1:0-2833 GCA_036391375.1 Nitrospirota bacterium | reverse complement strand
GGTCTACCACAAATATTCGTCCTCGTCGTCGGCCTATTCCCCGCTCAAGGCCTTTTTAGTCGAGCGGAACCGTATCTGGGTGCTGCTCAAGTATTATCCGTTCGAGCTGGTTCTGATCAGCCCTTTCACGACGCTCGTGCGGGTTCTGGTCCATCTCTACGGCGCGCTCACGGGGCGGGGCGCAAGCGCCAGATTTGCCGCGCAGCATTCGGTCCTGCGCGCCGCGGCCATCATGCTCAGGGCCTGGCGTTCCGCGCTCGCGGCGCTCCCGCGCATTATCGGACAGCGCCGGGCGTTTGCGCCGCTGCGCAGGATCGGCCGCCGCGAACTCTACCGGCTGTTCTGCGCGTTCCGCATATCGGCGCGCGAGATAGCGCTCAGGGAATAGCGCTGCGCCGCCGGCGAAGCTGGATTTTTTTATGAATACCCTGATCATCGTACCGGCATACAATGAAGAGGAAAGCCTCCCCGGAGTGATCCGGGACCTGCGGGAGAACATGCCCTCGGCGGACGTGCTCGTGGTGAACGACGGGTCCTGCGATAAAACCGCACAGGTCGCCCGCGCCCTGGGGGTGGCGGTCCTGGACCTCCCGTTCAACCTCGGCATCGGCGGGGCGGTGCAGGCGGGGTATCTGTACGCGGAACGGAACGGCTACGACGCCGCGGTGCAGTTCGACGGCGACGGCCAGCATCTTGCCGGAGAGATACAAAAACTGATCGGGCCGCTCGCGGCGGGGGAGGCGGACCTCGTGGTCGGTTCGCGGTTCCTGGCGCGCGGCGGGTACAGGGCGCCGTTTTTCAGGAAGCTGGGGATCGGCATCTTCTCTTTCGTGCTCTCGCGTATTCTCGGCTCCTCCGTGACGGACAGCACGTCGGGTTTTCGGGCCGCGAACCGGAGCGTGATTCGCTTTTTCGCCTGCGCTTATCCGGACGACTATCCCGAGGTCGAGTCCCTCGTGCTTCTCCACAAGCGGAAGATGCGGATGGCCGAGGTCGCCGTCGCCATGCGCGAGCGCACCGGCGGCAAATCGTCGATTACGCCGCTCCGCTCCCTGTATTACATGATTAAAGTTCTCCTGGCCATTTTTATCGACCTTATGAAACGGGTGAGGTGAATCATGGACCTGTTAAAGACGCTGGCGATCGCGGGCAGCGGCGCCATGATGGCGGTGGTCATCGAATTGATACGAAGGGGGCGGCTGAAGGAGCGATATTCCCTGCTGTGGCTCCTCGCGGGAGCGGTCCTGCTCTTGCTCTCCTCCTCGCGCGGTCTGCTTGAATTCGTGTCCCGCCGGTTCGGTATTTTTTATCCGCCGTCGTTTCTTTTCCTCCTCGCCTTTCTGTTTCTTCTGCTGATTACTCTGCACTTTTCCGTGGTTGTCTCCGGGTTGTCCGAGAAGAACAAACAACTGGCGCAGGAAATCGCGCTGCTGAGGCAGCAGCTGCGGGAGGAGATGAGCCGGGTAACGGAAAAGCGGGATGCGACAGGCGGGATATCCTGAAAGCGGTTTCTA
Organism: Nitrospirota bacterium; assembly: GCA_036391375.1. Classification (GTDB taxonomy): domain Bacteria; phylum Nitrospirota; class UBA9217; order UBA9217; family UBA9217; genus DASWAB01. The sequence goes on along the minus strand of DASWAB010000018.1, from coordinate 1,319 downwards.
GGCCGCCGGGGAAAATCCGCTCTGAAACGAATATTCTTTACTTTGCCCCCCGTCCGTGGTAAATTTACACGTATTAACAGAGTGTTGCCCTGTTGAATAGAGGAGGGCCGATGGCAACGATGCCGACGATAAACGAAAAGATTGACCGCCTGTTCAACGTCAAAAAATTCAACGTTATCGCGTTCGCGCTCATCGCGGCGGTTGTGCTGATAGCGTATTCCAACACGTTTTCCTCGAGTTTTCACTTCGACGACAGCCCGTCAATCGTGGAGAACGCGGGCATCAAACAACCGGCTACCTGGAACAATATCATGAGCCTGCTCCACGGCACCCGGCCGGTCATAAATCTTTCCCTCCTGCTCAATTACAAGCTCAGCGGACTGAATGTGGTCGGCTGGCATATCTTCAATGTCTCCTTCCACATTGCGAACAGCGTTTTCGTCTATCTGCTTTTCCTGTGGACGCTGACGCTGCCCGCTCTCCGCCCCCGCTACGGCTACCGCGCAAAGCGGATGGCCCTCTTCGGCGCGCTCCTGTTCGCGGCGCATCCCATCCAGACCGAAGCGGTCACCTACATCATCAGCCGCACCGAACTGATTGCGACCTTCTTCTATCTCGCGGCGATGCTTCTGTTCATCAAGGGGGCGACAACGAGGAAAAGCGGCTACTATGGGGGGGCCTTTCTGTCCGGCGTCCTCGCCATGGGGTCGAAGGAATGGGCGGTCACCCTTCCCGCCGTTCTGTTCCTCTACGACATCTTCTTCCTGTCGGACCGGTCGCTCAAAACGGCCCTGACCCGCTGGAAGGCGCATGGGCTCATCGCCTTGCCGTGGGGTGTGCTGATCTATACCATGTCGACCACCAACCTGTCCGGCGCGGGGTTCAGCGTGACCGGCACGAATGGCATCACCCCCGGGACGTATCTGCTCACCTCGTTTAACGTGATCTGGACATACATCAGGCTGCTCTTCCTTCCCGTCAACCAGAACCTGGACTACGATTATCCCCTGGCGATGACGCTGTTTGAGTTCCCGACGCTCCTCTCCTTCATCGGCCATGTCCTTGTCGCGGGCGCCGCACTCTGGCTCTATGCCAAAAAGAAGTGGACGCTCATCCCCTTCGGCGTCGCCTGGTTTTACATCACCCTGTCGCCGACACAGAGTTTTGTGCCGATCCTCGACAAGATATTCGAACACCGGGTGTACCTGCCCTCGATAGGCTTCTTCCTCTTCTTTATCGCCGCCTTTGAAGGCGTTTTTGAATGGATCGACAAAAAGCGGGCCGAGGGCGGACAGAAGGCCGGCGCCCAAGCCGCCTGA
>DASWAB010000017.1:0-8056 GCA_036391375.1 Nitrospirota bacterium | reverse complement strand
AGGAGCAGTTGGGAACGGTCAGACACGCCCTGCAATATCTCCGGAGCCAGGCGGGCTATAATTACGGGCCTATCACCGTGCCCGCTGAATCGGTGTTCGTCATGGGGGACAACCGCGACAACAGCCAGGACAGCCGCGTATGGGGTTTCGTCAAATTCAACAAGATCCTCGGCAGGGCGCTTGTCATTTACTGGTCCTGGGACGGGAACGATCGCTGGGCGCGCTGGGAGCGAATCGGAAACCTGATCCATTAAGGAGGTCGAGCATGCAATTGCTTAGGCGGGAGAAAGGTGCCATCAGTTTGAAGGCGATTGTTATTATCCTGCTGCTTTTCGCCGTCATTCATATCGGCGTCAAGCTGGTGCCCATGTACCTGGATTCCGAACGGTTGAAGGATGAGATGGCGGTCAAGGCCGAACTCGCCCAGACCCTCAAAGACGAGGAAATTCTGAGCGACCTCGTGAAAAAGGCAAAAGAGCTGGACCTCCCGCTGGGTCCGGAAAGCTTTGTCATTATTCGCGACGAGGGAAACCGCCGGATGAAGATCAGCACGAAGTGGGACGTTGAAGTGAATTTCTTCTGGGGCGCCTATATCCGGACGTTCCATTTTGAACCCGCCATTGCGGCGGACTATGCGAGGCATTTTTAGGAAAACGATCCTGTGATTCTCGGCCGCGCCCGGCAGGGCTCCCGGTGCCGAAAAACCGGTTGTTTGACAAAACTGGCGCGAAAGCGTAGGATAAAATTATGAGGTGCGTTTATCCATGATCCGCAGCATGACAGGATACGGGCGGAAGGAAGCGGGCGAGGCGGGCAATCGCTTTGCCGTCGAGATCCGCTCGCTCAACAACCGCTATCTCGACATACAGGTGAAGACGCCCCGGGGGCTCGCCGCAATCGAGCCCCGCGTGAAGAAGGCCGTGCAGGAGCGGTTTTCCCGGGGCCGGTTCGAGGTCTTTATTTCGCGCAACAGCGGACAAGAACGGGCCGGCAGGCTTGTGGTGGATGAAGCGCTGGCCGAGCAATATATCGGCGCCCTCAAAGACCTGAAGGCCCGCTTCGAACTGAGCGGTGATGTGGAACTCTCGCTGGTCGCTGGCTTCCATGACCTCGTCACGGTTGCCGAGGTGAGGGAAGAACCGGAAGCGCTTTGGCAGGCGCTGGAGGCGTGCCTTTCCCATGCACTCGATGAGCTTGACCGGATGCGGCGCGAGGAAGGCGTGGTTCTGGCGCAGGACATCGCGGGAAGGCTCGATACCATCGACGCGCAGATCCAAACCATCAGTTCCCGGGCCCCGGCCACAGTCGACAACGCCCGAAAGAGGATGTCGGACACGCTTTCCCGGCTGCTGAACGAGGAGCCTGACCCCGTGAGGCTGGCGCAGGAGATTGCGATCCTCGCGGAACGCACGGATATTACCGAAGAGCTTACGCGCCTCGGCAGCCACATGGCGCAGTTCCGTTCGTTGATCGCCGATTCTGAGCGCGAGGCAGTCGGAAGGAAACTCGACTTCCTGCTTCAGGAAATGGGCCGCGAGGTGAATACCATCGCTTCCAAGGCAATGGACGCCCGGATATCCCAGGACGTGGTCGCCATAAAGTCAGAGCTTGAGAAAATCCGCGAGCAGGCGCAGAACATCGAGTGACGCATGGTGAATAATCTCGTCAATATCGGGTACGGCAATATGGTGATGGCGTCGAAGGTCGTGGCGGTCCTTTCGCCCGAGTCGGCCCCCATGCGCCGCCTGAAGGACGAGGCAAGGGAGCAGAAAAGGCTGCTTGACGCCACGCAGGGCCGGAAGACGCGCTCCCTCATCATCACCGACAGCGATCACGTCATCCTCTCCGCAGTCCAGGTGGAAACCCTGATGCAGAGATTTTCGGGCAGGGGCGAACCGTGAGGAAAAAACGGGGGCTGTTGTTTGTGGTTTCCGCGCCGTCAGGCGCCGGCAAGACGACCCTGTGCAGGGCCGTCGCCGACTCGTTTGAGAACCTTGTCCATTCGATTTCATACGCCACCCGCGCGCCGAGGTCCGGCGAGATCGACGGCAGAGACTACCACTTCGTCAGCCGGGACCGGTTTGAGGACATGGTCCGGGCGGGTGATTTCGCGGAATGGGCGACGGTCCATTCCAATCTCTACGGGACCTCCCGGCGCGTACTCGACGACATGATTGTAAAAGGGATCGATGTAATCCTCGATATCGACACCCAGGGAGCCAGGCAGATCAAAGCGAAGTACGACGCGGCGGTGTTCGTTTTTATCATGCCGCCGTCGCTCGATATCCTTGAAGAGCGGCTCCGCAACCGGAAATCGGACCATGAAGAGGAGATCCGAAAGCGAATGCAGCGGGCGCGCGAGGAGATCAAGGACTACACGATGTACGATTATATCATCGTGAACCGGGATTTCGACCGGGCGCTCACCGAACTCCGCTCCGTCGTGCTCGCGGAGCGGTGCCGCACCCCCTTGATCAACGGCGCGTGGATTGAAGACATGCTCAAGACGGCCAATTGACAATTGATGACGAAAGATCCCTATCCCGGACAAAGGGAACCGCACATGACGCGAAATCGCGAAGAAATTCACAGGAAAATTTTCTTCAAGTTTCTTCGCGTCGTGGAGCCTTCGCTATTTGGGGTAGATTTTGATTTGCAGCCGATTAAGGAGGAAAACCATGCAAAAGACTGCTGAAGACCTGATTTCCCTGCCTATCGAGATGAACGACACCATCGCCGACACGAAGTTTCGTCTGGTTCACATCGCGTCCCAGCGGGTGCGGCAGCTTTCGGCGGGCGCGCCGATCCAGGTGGCGACGCGTTCCATTAAGGACACGACCGTAGCCCTGGAAGAGGCCGTCGCGGGAAAATTCAAGCCCCTTACCGGGGAAGAGGCCGTGAAGGCAAAGGAAGAGTTCCTCAAGCAGGAAGAACGCGCCCGGATGGAGGAACAGCTTTCCGCCAAGGAAGAGGAGATTCGCAAGGAACTCAGCGCCTATCTTTCCGAGGCCCAGGAGGAAGGCGGCGGGGAGGCCGGTGGTGAAGAGGCCGGCGGCGAAGAGCTGGAAGGCGAAGAAGCCGCCGAAGAAGACGCCGATGAAGCGGCTGAGGAATCAGACGAATAAGGAATCCCGCAGTGGAACAGCGTGACCGGCTATCGGGGAAGCGAATACTGCTTGGCGTGACCGGCAGCATCGCAGCATACAAGGCAGTGGACATCCTGCGCAGGCTCCGGGATAAGGGGGCGGAAGTTCGCGTGGCGATGACCGGACACGCCGGACGCTTCATCACCCGTCTCACCTTCGAAACCCTCTCCGGCAGGCCTGTCCTGTGCGATGAGTTTCACGACGCCGGCCGTACTACCGCCGCCATAGGCCATATTGAAATCACCGAAGGCCTGGATGCGGCGCTCATCGCCCCGGCCACGGCGAACATAATCGGGAAGATCGCCGCCGGCATTGCCGACGATTCGCTGACCTCCTCCCTTATGGCGCTCGGCTGTCCGCTCTTCATCGCGCCCGCCATGAATGACCGGATGTACCGGAACCCCATCGTTCAGAAAAATATCCGTTCACTCAAGGAACTGGGAGCGCGGTTCATCGAACCGGGGACCGGTTCTCTCGCCTGCGGTTCGACCGGCGAGGGAAGGCTCGCAGAAACAGACCGGATCATCGGAGAACTCTCCGCCTTTTTCGCGCCGCGGGAGCTCGCGGGGAAGACCGTGCTTGTTACCGCGGGACCGACAAGAGAATTTATCGATGCGGTCCGGTTCATCAGTAATCCCTCGAGCGGAAAGATGGGATACGCGCTTGCCGCAGCAGCGCGGGACCGGGGCGCCGAGGTCATCCTGATAACAGGCCCCACCGCTCTTGCGGCCGTGCCGGGCGTCACGACGGTCCCCGTAGTCAGCGCCAGCGATATGCGCAGCGCGGTCAGGGACCATATTGAGCACAGTCACGTCGTGATCATGGCAGCGGCGGTCTCCGATTTCAGGCCCCTCCGCAGGTCGGACCGCAAGATCAAGAAAACCGAAGCGCCTTCGACCCTGGAACTCGAACGCACGGAGGACATCCTGCGCGAACTCGGCGATACGGACGGGAGGCGGCTGCTCGTGGGCTTTGCCGCCGAAACGGACAATATCGAACAGAACGCAGCGAAGAAACTCACGGACAAGAACCTCGATATGATCGCCGTAAACGACCTGCGGAGGGCGGACTCCGGCTTCGGAACCGACACCAACGCGGTCGTGCTCATGGACCGGGCGGGGAGGAGGACCGAACTGCCAGCGATGCCGAAGACCGAAATCGCTGCGTGCATCATGGATGCCATCATCGAACTTCTGAACCGCAAGCAATCCTGATCTCCTGTTGCTTCGTTTTTTCATTGTTCCTTGACAAATAAATTTTGTCAACCTATAATGATGTCATGTGAATGTTTTCCTTCCTGTCGGATCTTTATGGATAACGCGGAACTGTTGCAAAATACGATGCTCTTCCGGGGGAGCAGCAAGGAAGAAATCGAACGGGTCCAGGGGCTGTTCCAGGAACGTCAAATAAGGATGAACACGACTATTTTTACCGAGCACATGCCCTCCGAGGCGCTCTGCGTCGTAAAAAGCGGGACCGTCAGGATTACGATGATGGCGGGAGAAGGCGAGGAGATGGGGCTTTTGCTCCTCGGACCAGGGGAATTTTTCGGCGAGCTTGCGCTGGTGCAGGAAGCGGCCCGGATGGTGACCGCGCGGGCGGAGACGCCCGTCGAACTGCTGCTCTTGACGCGGAAGGACTTTCAGACATTGATCGATTTGGAGCCCCGGGCCGCCGCGCGGGCGCTCCTGGTCATCACCAAAATGCTCGCCATGCGGATCAAGGCCTACAGCGCAACGCTCAAGGGATTGCTCATTCAATGATTCTTGCCGGTATCGATATCGGCACTAATACCCTCCGTTTACTCGTGGCTGAAACCGGACCCGACGTATTCCATGAAGTCTATGCCGACAGAAGAATTACCCGTCTGGGGCAGGATCTTGACCGCACGGGAAGGCTTTCCTCCGACGCGCAGGAACGGTCATTGGCCGCGCTCCTTGAGTTCTCCGGGCAGATGCGGAGCCGCGCCGTGTCTCATGCCGCGGCAATAGGCACGAGCGCCCTCAGAAACGCTTCGAACTCGCGCGCCTTCATCGATGAAGTGGAAAAGCGGACCGGCCTTGCCGTCAGAATCGTCTCGGGCGAGGAAGAGGCACGGCTTACGCTATTGGGCGTCACTCAGGCGTTGAGAGGGTGTAAAGGACCGGGTGATGGCGGCGCCCGCTTCGCTCTCGTCATCGATATCGGTGGAGGCAGCACGGAGGTTATCTCGTCCAGCTCCCCGAAGCGGGGTGTCGCCAGTCTTCCGTTGGGCGCGGTCTATCTCACGGAACGATTTATCAGACATGATCCTCCTTCAACGACTGAACTCGAACAGATGCGGCATGCGATCGACGTCGAGCTCGGCAAGCTTGGGGCAGCGGCGGGGCGGAGCCAGGGCATTTTAGCCGGCACCGCTGGAACGATTACCACGCTTGCGGCGATCGATCAGGGGCTGACCGCCTATGAACCCGGAAAAATAAACGGATATTCCCTGAAAAGAGAAGCGGTCGATCGGATGATCCATACGCTTGTGAAAACCACGCTCGAAGAACGGCGACTGATTCCCGGCCTCGATCCGGGCCGCGAGGACATCATTCTTGCGGGCGCCGTCGTCGCGCAGGAGATCATGAAACGGTTCGGGTACGATTCGATGTTCGTGAGCGACGGGGGGCTCCGCGAGGGGATCGTGCTCGATTTGTACGAGAAGGTCGCTCACGGCCGTTCTCGACCCCGGAAAAGCACCGAAGCGACTAAGGCGGGAAGAAGATAATGCCGGAAACTCGCATCCTCATCATGGACGATGAAGCGCCCGAGCGAAAGCGCATAGGGGACTATCTCGCGCAAAAGGGATATGATGTCCTGGCCGTCGGCACGGTGGCCGAGGCCGTCGAAGCGATCCGGCGCGAACGCTTCGACGTATTTCTCACCGACTGCAATATCCCCGGCGTCGATGCCCTCAGGACCTCGGACGAGGCGCGCAGGATCAACCCCGACATGGCAGTGATCATCATGACCTCCTTCGGCACCATCGAGACGGCGGTAAAGGCCATCAAGGCCGGGGCGTATGACTACCTCGCAAAGCCCGTTGACCCGGACCAGCTCGCGGTGCTGATCGAGCGCGTCTCCGAACGGCGGGACCTGATCCGGGAAAACACCGAGCTCAAGGAACTGCTGATCGAGCGATACAAGTTTGACGAGATCGTGAGCACGAGCCACGCCATGGAGGAGGTTCTGAACCTGGCGGGCCGCGTCGCGGCGAGCAATGCGACGGTGCTGCTTCGAGGCGAGAGCGGGACCGGCAAGGAGCTGATCGCCAAGGCGATCCATTATCACAGCCCGCGGGCGAACTTCCCGCTCGTGAAAGTGAACTGCGCGGCGCTGCCCGAGACCCTCCTCGAGAGCGAACTGTTCGGCCACGAAAAAGGCGCTTTTACCGGCGCGACGGCGAAGCGGATCGGCCGGTTCGAGGCTGCCGACAAAGGAACGATTTTTCTGGACGAAATCGGAGAACTGACGCCGGGAATGCAGGTGAAGCTTTTACGGGTGCTCCAGGAACGCGAATTCGAGCGGCTCGGCGGGAACCAGACCGTCAAGACCGATGTGCGTGTGATCGCCGCGACGAACCGCAATATTGAAAAGGCGATCAAGGAGGGAGCGTTCCGGGAGGATCTCTATTACCGCCTGAACGTCGTGTCCGTGGTCATCCCCCCGCTTCGGGACCGCCGCGAGGACATCCCCGGGCTCCTCGATCATTTTGTGAAGAAGTACGGCGAAGAGAATAACAAGCAGATCAAAGGCGTGGCGCCGGAAGCGCGCGACCTGCTCATGCGCTACGCGTATCCCGGCAATGTGCGCGAGCTCGAGAACATCGTCGAGCGCGCGGTGGTGCTTGCGAAAAGAGGGCTCATTACCTCAGCGGACCTTCCGATCCATGTGCGGGCCTCGTCAAGCGAGGAGGCATTGCGGCCGCAGAAGTTGAAAGGCTCCCTGAACGACACGCTGGACACCGTGGAGCGCGGCCTCATCCTGGAAGCCCTCAAGGAGTCCGGAGGAATCCAGACACGCGCGGCGGAAAGGCTCGGGATCAGCGAGCGCGTGCTGCGGTACAAACTGAAAAAGTACAAAATCAATCAGCCGTAATCATTCATTCGCCGGCCTTCATCTCTTAAGAAGACAGAAATTGCCCGCGTCCTTTTTTAATTGCCCTTCAGTCCGGTCTTCACCGGCGCGTCATCCATTTCATGCACCTTTACGTTTTTTACAAAGCCGTCCAGTTTGGAGGCCATCTGGTCCTGCTCTATCTTGCCGTTCATCCAGTATCCGACCGTATAATACAGCGAGGCGGGGCTTTTCCCATTCCGCGGGGCCTTCCCGGCATAAACGGTGTTGATGCCTGTCACTCCGTCCTTAATGAAGGCGGAGCGGTTGTAAGGATATTTTTGTTCTACGACGTTTTTCCAGTTGCTCTGAAAGCTGTCCGGAAGCTCCTTGGGCGGCTTGGCGAGCCGGAAAACGTTATAGGAAATCTTGTTGTTTTTATCATCGCCGATCACGATCCCGTCGATGTCCCATACGACCTTTGCCCCTTCCTGAAAGAAACTGAACCGGAGGTTGAGGTCGCTGTTGTCGGTGATGTTCATCAGATCAGGCGTCAGGGACGCCGAGAAACGCCTGGAACCGAACTGAAACATTTTGCCGTTTTCAATCTTGATCTGCATGCCCGAAAAAGCGGAGGGCAGAAGGTCCTTGAGCGAGAGCAGGTCTTTCCACTCACTGAAGGTGCCGTAGTATGAAAGATAGATGAAATCGGCGAGCACCTTCAGGTCCGGGATATGGGAATCGTAAACGGACCCGGTGTTGTCCAGGCGGAGCATCGCTATGCAGCCGCCGGGAACGGGCAGGGAAAATACCACGAACACCTGATCGCT
>DASWAB010000016.1:0-9099 GCA_036391375.1 Nitrospirota bacterium | reverse complement strand
GCGTCGGCATCACGCGCGTTTCCGTTTTTGAAAGGCCGAGGGTCGCGATCATCTCCACGGGCAACGAGATTGTCCCCGCGGAAGCGGTCCCCGCTCCCGGGCAGATACGCGACAGCAACTCCTATAACCTGGAAGGTCTGGTCGCGCAAACCGGGGGCGCGCCCGTGAAGATGGGAATTGTCCGTGATGATTACTCGCGGCTTCGTCGAACTCTTGAAGAAGCCCTGCATGACTGCCGGATGGTTCTCATGACCGGCGGGAGTTCGGTCGGCGCCGCCGATCTTACGACACAGGTAATCGACGACGCGGGAAAGCCCGGCGTGCTGGTGCACGGCGTTTCGGTCAAGCCGGGTAAGCCGATCGTCATCGGATTGACGGGGCAGATTCCGGTGTTCGGCCTTCCGGGGCACCCTGCCGCGGTCAGCATTTGTTTTGAACTTTTCGTAAAACCCATTCTTCTCCGTCTGACCGGGGAGATCCCGCATCCGGCGCTTGCGGGGTTCCCGCAGTACCGGGTGGTGAAGGCCAGGCTTGCCCGGAGCATAGCATCCGGCGCGGGCCGCGAGGACCACGTCCGCGTGACGCTTGAAAAGAAGGATGACGGCCTCTGGGCGCGTCCGGTCTTCGGCGCGTCCGGGCTCATCAGCACGCTCGTGAAAGCCGTAGGCACGATCGTCGTCCCGCCGAACCAGATCGGGATCGAGGCGGAGGAAGAGGTGGACGTGAGGCTGTTCTGACGTTGCGGATATGGAAGCATAAATAGCAGTAGTCGTACAGGATAGGAATGACAAGAAAGTAATTCACTCACAGGTATCTTCGCAATGAAGTCAACTAATCGAGTTGCGAACAATCAACGCTTGCGCGGTGAGACGGCATGGAACGACAGGACTTTCCGCTTGTTTTTTCCCGGCACCGGTGATAGGATATAGCCAGAATTCTGGACAACATGTCGAAGGGGGATTATGAAGACACTGCCGCTTTCAGAGGTCAAGAACAATTTGAGCAAACTGGTGGATCAGGTTGAGATGATTCAGGAGGAGATCACCATTACCCGCAACGGCAAACCGGCGGCCGTGATCGTGAGCCCGGAGGAATATGAAGGGTGGAAGGAAACGCTCGCCATCCGATCAGATGCGGAATTCATGGCTGAGATTCGTAAGGGCATCAAGGCACTCAAGAAAAAATCTCAGCTCTATCACCGGATTGAAGATATTACAGGACTGAAAGGGTAGGCGTCCTTGCCATGATCGCATTGCCTCCGATTCGGATCAGCGCTGAGCTGTCTTCCTTCATCCGCACGCTTCATCCTATTTTGAAAAAGAGGGTCCATGCCGCCCTTCATGAAATACGCTCGAATCCCGACAGCGGAAAGCAGCTCCAGGATGATCTGGAGGGTTATAGAAGTTTTCGAATTGGCAAATTTAGGATTGTGTATCGTATGTCTTCCCGGAAGGAGATCGAAATCATCGCGGTAGGCCCCCGCAAAACTATTTACACGGAAACCGTTCTTCTTATTGCTAAGAAAGAAGGCCCCTGACACGCGATATGTCCTTCAAACAAAAAAAATATCTCTCTAACGAACCGCTTGCCGACGCGATTCGAAAATATAATGACGCCTTGAAAGCCGCAGACATCGGCAGGCCGCTCCCCGGCGAGCAGATCGCCATTGGCGATGCGCTCGGCCGCGTCACGTCCGAGGCCGTGATCGCAAAAGTGTCGTCGCCGTTTTATCATTCGGCCGCCATGGACGGCTACGCCGTCAAGTTCCCCGATACGTTCGGCGCATCGGAAACGAGACCGAAACGGCTGCGGCTGCCGGAGCAGGCCGTTGCGATCGACACCGGCGATCCCGTGCCGGACGGCTTCAACGCCGTGATTATGATCGAGGACGTGGAGAAACTATCTGAGTCCGAAATCGAAATCCTGAAGCCGGCGACGCCGTGGCAGCACGTTCGGCTCGTGGGCGAGGACATCGTGGCCACGGAGCTCATCGTTCCCGAGAACCACGTGATCCGTCCGGTTGACATGGCGGCGATGATCGCAGGCGGCCACACAGCGGTCTCGGCGCGGAGAAGGCCGGTTGTGTCGGTCATCCCCACCGGGACCGAACTGGTGGAGGCGGGCAGCGGGCTTAAAAAAGGGGACATCATTGACTTCAACTCGACCATGCTCTCGGCCATGGCAACTGAATGCGGCGCCCGTGCGATCAGGAAAAACATCGTAAAGGACGACGCCGCTCTGCTGCAACGGACCATCCGTGAGGCGCTTTCGGAATCGGACGCCGTCGTGATCAATGCGGGTTCATCGGCGGGCAGGGAGGATTTTACCTCCGATGTGATCGCGCAAATGGGAACGGTGATTGTGCACGGCGTCGCGATCAAGCCGGGAAAGCCGGTGATCCTGGCCGTCGTGAACAACAAGCCTGTAATCGGCATCCCCGGATACCCGGTCTCCGCGGCGCTTACGTTCAATCTTTTCGTCAGACCGCTGGTCTACGCCCTGTCAGGGCGGACGGCATCCGGACCGGAAACAATCAAGGCAAAACTCAGCCGACAGGTTGCGTCCTCGCTTGGTCAGGAGGAATTCATCCGCGTGAAGGTGGGCAGCGTGGGGGGGAAGCTGATCGCCACGCCCGTGACCCGTGGCGCAGGCGCGCTCATGTCGCTCGTGCGCGCCGACGGAATGATCCGCGTCCCTGCCTCGAGCGAAGGGATCGCCGCGGGGCACGAGGTGACGGTGGAGCTCCTGCGCCCTCCCCGCGACATCGAAAACACCATCGTCTGCATCGGGTCCCACGATAACGCCCTCGATGTGCTCGGGAACTTCCTCAAAAAGAGACATCCGGAGCTTTCGCTTTCCTCCGCCCACGTCGGCAGCATGGGCGGCCTCCTGGCGCTCAAGCGCGGGGAGGCGCATCTCGCGGGCACGCACCTGCTCGATGAACAGACCGGCGAGTATAATAAAAGTTATATCGAAAAACTCATTCCGGAGAGGGAAATCACGCTCGTGAACCTGGTGCGCCGGACTCAGGGCTTCATCGTTCAGAAGGGCAACCCCAAAGGGATCACGGGGTTCGCCGATCTCACGCGTCCCGAAGTCGTGTTCGTGAACCGTCAGGCAGGGGCCGGCACCCGGCTGCTGACGGATTTGCACCTCAAGAGATTACATATTGACCCCGCAAACGTAAAAGGGTATGATCACGAGGAGTTTACGCACATGGCAGCGGCGGCGGCCGTGGTCTCGGGAGCGGCGGACACGGGGCTTGCCGTGCTCTCGGCCGCCACTGCGCTCGGCCTGGACTTTGTACCTGTTGCGAACGAGCGGTATGACCTGGCGATCCCGCAGGAGTTCTCCGAGACGCCCCTGCTCCAGGCCCTGCTCGGCATCATCCGCGAGGACAGGGAATTCCGCGATCAGATCGTGCGCATGGGCGGGTATGACGTAAGCGACATGGGACGCGTCATGAATGACGCGAATTCAAAATTCAAAAGGTAAAAATCAAGCTTGTGGCAGCTTCCGCTTTTTCATTTTTTGTTTTTTTGAACTTTAACTTCAGGCACCGGAGGTATCATAATGCTCGCAATAACTGCAATGCCCGGACTGGGCACGGGAGTCCTCGGCCTCTTCGGCGAGACCAATTGGGTCGGCAGGGGGATCGTGATTATCCTGCTGGGGTTCTCGGTCGTGTCCTGGGCAATGATCCTGCTCAAATACCAGTATCTGCGCAAAGCGGAGAAGGAGTCCCATGCGTTTCTCCAGGATTTCCGGCGGTCCAAGAACGCCCATGAGATCATCAGGCACGCGGAGGGAAGGAAGTTCAGCCCCCTGGCCACGCTCTTTATCGAAGGGTACCGTAAGACCGAATCGATCATCAAGTCCGCGCCGGAGGGAAAGGTGACCGACGAGGAGAGGCCGCTTCTATCGCAGGAGATCGAGCGCTCGCTCAAGATCACGACGCAGGACGAGATCGTGTACATGGAGCGCTACCTCGCGTTTCTCGGCACGACCGGCACGGTGGGGCCGCTCCTGGGCCTCTTCGGAACAGTCTGGGGGATCATGGACGCCTTTTACGGCATCGGCCTCAAGGGGGCGGGCGACATCGGCGCACTCGCGCCGGGACTCGCGGCCGCGCTCATCAACACCATATCGGGATTGTTCGTGGCCATCCCGGCGGTGATCGCCTACAACTATTTCGCGGACAAGATCAGGGACATCGCGATCCGGTGCGATTCGTTCTCCATGGAGTTCCTGAGCTTTATCGAGCGGCACCTCCTAAGGGGGCGGCCATGAGCTTTGAGCGACGGGAGAGAAACGTCATACGCGAGATCAATCTCGTGCCGCTCATCGACGTTCTGCTCACGGTGCTCTTTTTTTACATGATCGTGTCGCCCATGATGAGCAGAGGGCTTGATGTAAACCTGCCCAAGTCCGAGGCCAATTCCATCAAGCCGGAGGACCGCATCGTACTTACGGTCACCCGCAATCAGGAACTGTTCGTCGAGAAGGAGCGGGTGAGCGTTTCCCGGCTCATGGATGTGCTTCGCTCAATTCGGAAATCCAAGCCGCTTATTAATGTATATCTCAGGGCAGATAAGGACGCGCCGTACGGCGCGGTGGTGCAGGTGATGGATGTCGTAAAACGGGCCGGCATCGACCGTCTCGGCATGGTGACAGAGGCCGCCTCGGGGGGCAAGACAGCCCCATGAGGCTTCTCACCGGAAAGAAGATCGGGCAGTCCGGATCCGAACTGGGGCTTGCGGTCGTCTTTTCTTTTTTTCTCCATGCACTCGTTATCAGTGCGGCGATTTTTCTCTATTTCGTAAAGGTTCCGAGAGCGCATATCCCCCTGTCCTACCAGGTAAAGCTTGTCGGCTTGCCGGCGGCCGCCTCACCAGAGCCTGTTCAGCAAGCCGCACCGCCCTCCCCGCGGACAGAAGCGCCCAAGAAGGAAGCTCATAAGGCGGAAGCGCCGAAGTCGAAGGCAAATGAGGGAACAAAGGCGGTCAGCGCGGTCAAGGCTGCGCCGAAAAAGGGCGCCATGCCGGAACTTGCCGGACAAAAGTCCAAACCGGCGATTGAACAACCGAATCCCTCGGAAACGCCGGCCGCGAAACAGCAGCAGGCGCCGGCAGCAAGCGCAGGCGGCGCGAAGGCCGAAAACATCGCCGTCGCCACGCCGCAGCAGGATTTTAAATTCGCGTGGTACCTGGTAGCTGTTCGCGACAGGATAGGTCAGAACTGGAGACCTCCGCCGGACGCGCCGGATGCGAAGGCCAGGGTGATATTTTCCATTAACAGATCGGGATGGGTGGAGGGGGTAAACCTCGACGCCGAACATTCAATGGGCACCTTTGGGTTCAAACAGGCGGCGATTCGGGCGATCCGTTCATCCAATCCGTTTCCGCCCCTGCCGGAGGATTTTGCAAAACAATCTCAGGAATTCAGCGTGGACCTGAAGGCGGAATAATGAGAAGGGAAAAACTATCCGCCTCCGCGCGAATTTGAACCGGTATCGATTATGAAACGTATTCTTTTTATTTTAGCGTTCTGTTTACTGATCGCGGGTTCCGCCGCCGGCCAATACTATCTCGGGGTCATCCAGGGGGAGGCGAAGAAGATCCCCATCACCGTGCTCGATATCTCGGACGAAGCCGGCTCCCCGAAGCTTCGCTCCGTGGCGCTGGAGGTGTTGCAGACCGACCTGCGCCGCTCACAGATCTTCGACGTGATAGACCCCAAGAAGCTCGATCTCCATGCGGCGCAGACCGAGCCCACGGAGGAACTGGTCAAACGCGGGGGCACGTTCGGCCTCACCGCGATTGCCTGGGCCGCGATCAAAAAAAAGGACAAAGACCTCGTTTTCTCCGGCAAGCTGTATGACGCCGCGTCGGGCATGCGGATTGCGTCCAAGGAGTATTTCGGCAACGAAGAAACGTTCCGGCGCATGGTCCACACGTTCGCCGATGAGATCGTTTCCCGGTATACCGGCGAGAAAGGCATCGCGCGGACCCGCATCGCGTACGTCTCGGACAAGACCCGCCACAAAGAATTGTATGTGATGGACTATGACGGTCAGAATTCCCTGAAAATCACGGCGGACCGCTCAATCTGTCTCTCTCCGGCGTGGAGTCCGGACGGAAAGACGCTTGCCTACGTCTCGTACCGGGACGGCAACCCCGACCTCTTCGGCCTTGATATGGACACGGGCAGGCGCTGGAAGATGTCGGGACATGAGGGCCTGAACATTTCTCCGGCCTGGTCGCCGAACGGGAAGCGTCTTGCATTGACGCTCTCCAGGGACGGCAGCGCGGAGGTTTACACCATGAGCAGGAGCGGCGGCGACCTGGAGCGGCTTACCTTCGGCTCTTTCGATAACGTCTCGCCTTCGTGGGCGCCCAATGGTCAGGAGATGGCGTTCACGTCGGGCAGGGCCGGAACGCCGCAGATTTACATCATGAACGCCGACGGGACCAATGTGCGCCGGCTTACCTTCGAGGGCACGTACAACGCCTCGCCCCAGTGGTCGCCCCGCGGCGACCGCATCGTTTTCGTCTCGCAGGTGAAGGGGCTTTTCAAGATCGCGACGGTGAATCCCGACGGGTCCGACTTCCGGCTGCTGACGGGCGGCCCGGGGAACGACGAAAACCCCTCATGGTCTCCTTCGGGCAGGCAGATCGTGTTCAGCTCCAGCCGCGAGGGGAAGTTTAACCTCTACATCATTAATACGGACGGTTCGGAGATCGAGCGGATCACGCCCAACGACGCAAATTATACGTCGCCGGCATGGTCTCCGTAAAAACCGGGGAACTGAGCTTTTCAAGTTGATTTTAACAGAACTGTCATCCCCGAGGGTTCAATCGGGTCGACGCGACATGCAGTGGTGCGATGCTACGAACTGGGATGCAACATGTACCTCGTGAAACCGGTGGACTACGGGCAATTCTCCGAGGCGATCCGTAACCTCGGCCTGTCTCTCAATCGTCAAGGTCCCCGGTCAGGTGCTGAACAAGGACATCCCGGAGGCGCGAGCATCGGCATCAGCATTTACCTTTGGACGGCGACGACGTGGAAACGCTCCTCAACAAAGCGGACACTGCGATGTACCGTGTCAAGGAATCGGGGAAGGGCTACGCGTTTTTCTCCGAGGTCTGACTCATAGATTCCCCTTAAAAACCCTGTTTTGCATCTCTAAGCGCCTGATCTATAAGTCAATTCGTTAATTCTGCAACATAATGCAATGTTATGGCATCACACAAAAATACCCAATCCAACAGACAAATTTTACTTGACATTAATAAAATATTCTGTTATTAGTAAAATATTATAATAATAAAGTATTATATATTTATGTGAATGCATTAAATTTGGAGCAAATTATCACATCAATTATTATGAAATTCAATAAATACTTGTTTCACTGCGCCAGATTTATGGTTTTCCCAGCTCAATGGGGGGGGGGGAAGGAGTCTAAGAATGCTGAAATTAATAGAATCCATTGTGACCATGAATAGCCAATTCGTCAGAGGACTCAAAATACCTGAAAAAATAAATCTATTTTTGGTGAAAATTTGTTTCATTGTTTTCTTATTTTTTACAGTTTTATTAAGTAGCGTGATGGGAACAACTCTATCGGGTGTTTCATTGGACAGTGGTTATGACAACTATCAGGAGCAGCAGCTAGGCGTGAATAAATTTCGACGCTGCTTGTGAAGCTTTCCCTGAATGCGCATGGAATAGAAATATCATACTTCAAACAGCTGATCTATCGTCTAACACTACTATTAACACAATCTATGGCTCGTTCAGCACCGAAATTTGCTATAGCTATTCCCAAACCGAAACAAATAGTAGAACCTATCTTGAAAAAGCAGGGATTGGATGTGATGTATGTTTAAGTCAAGATTGTGCATATAGTGACAGTCAATGTTGGTCTTCTGCACCCTCATATATTAAAATAAGCGCCGGTATCGTAAAGAAAACGTCGTATGAATGCTTTTCTCAGGAATGTAGGGCTGCCTTTAATTACTGCGGTATGCAAACGTATGGATCTTCGACAACAACTGAATCGGGAGAAAGTTCACTAAATTTAAAACTAAAATGTCAGGATGATAAGGTAAAGAGAGTTACACTGCAAATAACGGGACACCTTTTTATATCATCGGCAACTGAGATTCACGGCGACGATTTTTTGATTAATGACCAGCCTCCCGACGCGATTTATTCGGAAAATGCAAAATATGATTCGTCAAGCCATATTTATAACTGGAATGGTCAGGTACGATGGGATGTCCATATTCCCGAGAATAAGAGATGCGGAGATAAAGTGATAGCAACCCCTTCGTTGGCACATGGATACGGTGAACTTAATGTTGATGAAATAAGGACGGTCTATGAGGACGTGAAGACCTGCAATCTGAGCAGCGTAAGTATTTCACCCGATACCGTAAGGCCGACAAGTACCGGTGACGACAGTTTAACAAAGGCCACAATAGGCATAGCCTTAACCAGCCCTGCCCCCTCAACCGGCTGTGTGGTAAACTTGAGAATTGAACCGGTAGAGGGGACCGGCGGGCACAACCACGTTGGGGGCAGGGCGACGCATATGGGCACAGTAGATCAGGATTCTGTGGTATTTGCTCCAGGAGAATCTCTAAGCCCGGCACCTTTACATCAACCGTTACTGATTGCGTAGATGATACCGAGCCGTTGCTACCCTGTATCTCGGCGATTATTTTTTCCGTTCCCGCTAGAGGCTTTCAGTAGCCCAACACCCTACTATCAATTAACCGGAACCACATCGAAGCATTCAGCGAATCATTACGGCCTGGCTTCAACAGTTACAGCAATAGGCTATGTTGCAGATCAATACTATATTAGAACCGGGGCCTTGCTGGGAATCAATGATATGAGTCTTGTATGGGGCGGATTATTTGATATTGGCGGGAATTGGAGTCTACCTGAACTGGCCCCCTCCGTTTGGACAGATGTGGTAAAATGCCGGACAGGATCCAAGGCCCGGAACGGGCAGAAAGGATCTTGTCATGAAGAAACAGAGGTCGTTCAGTTCCGAGTTCAAGCGTCAAGTTGTTGAAGAATACC
>DASWAB010000015.1:0-5064 GCA_036391375.1 Nitrospirota bacterium | reverse complement strand
TTGCATGGCTGTAAGGAGGATCGCATGGATAACATGAAAAAAATCAGTAAAGACTTTCTCAAGGTGCACCCCTGTTTTTCCGAGGAGGCGCACCGCCTGTTCGGCAGGGTACACTTGCCGGTCGCTCCCGCATGCAATATTCAGTGCCGCTACTGCATCAGAAAATTCGACTGCGCCAACGAGTCCAGGCCCGGGATCACGAGCAGGGTCCTCACCCCGGGCGAGGCGGTTGACCGGACCAGGGCGCTCATCGAGCGAAGCGACCGCCTGAGCGTGGTCGGGATCGCGGGCCCGGGCGACCCGCTTGTGAACGCCGCCACGTACGTTGCGCTCAAGCACATCAACTACGAGTTTCCGGACCTCACGCTCTGCGTTTCGACGAACGGCCTTCTCCTGTCCGACCGGTTGGGGCAGCTTTTGACCTCGGGCGTGCGGAGCCTCACAGTAACAATCAACACTATTTCCCCCGAGACAGCGGAAAAGATATACTCCTGGGTAATTTACCATGGGCGGCGCTATGAAAACACGGAGGCGGCCGAAATTCTTCTCGCACGCCAGTGGCTTGGCCTGGAGAACGCGATCGACGCGGGCCTCATCGTAAAGGTCAATACGGTGTTTATACCGGGGGTGAATGACGCGGAAATCCCGCTTATAGCGGAGCGCGCCGGGAAACTGGGCGCGGACCTCATGAATATTTTGCCGCTGATCCCCCAGGCGGAGTTTGCCAAGTTCGCAAGGCCGAGTCATGCCGAGATCAACAGAATGCGTGAGAAATGCCGTCCGTTTATACCGCAGATGACGCACTGCAAGCAGTGCCGGGCCGATGCCTGCGGTGTCCTTGGAGAAGACAAGGACCTGGAGCTTGAAACGCTCATGTCGAGGATCGGCGAGGAATACAGCGAAGCGTTGTAACAAAATGAATCACAAGAACCAATTTTCGCGCAGGGACGCAAAGGCGCTAAGAAAGAAGAAAAGAATGACTTATGATTTTCTCTGCGTACTCTGCGACTTTGCGCGAGACAGATTTTGCTTTTAAATTCGTTCGAGGCAATGTTTCGTTAAACGATTTACCACCATGGATAAACAATTGACTCATACCGACCTTGAGCGCTACCGGCGGCAACTCATGCTCCCCGGATTTACCAATGAGCATCAAAAGCGGCTGAAGAATGCGACCGCGCTTGTTGCCGGCGTCGGCGGCCTGGGCGGCGCGGCCGCCCTCTATCTCGCCGCGGCCGGGATAGGTCGGTTGGTCCTGGTGCATTCCGGCAAACTGACCCTGTCGAACATGAACAGGCAGGTCCTGATGCGAAGCGATGCTATCGGATCGAGCAGAATCCTGCAGGCAAAAGATAGCCTTCACGCGATCAATCCTGAGATCGAGATCGATATCTATGATGAACGGATAACAAAGGTCAATGCAGCAATGTTTCTCCAAGGAGCGCAGATCGCCTTGTCCGCACGGCCGAATTTCAAGGAACGACGGACTCTCAATCAGGCGTGCGTCGGGAAGGGCATCCCCATGGTGGAGGCTGCGATGAACGGCATGGAAGGCTATCTGTTCAATGTCATCCCAAAAGTCGCTTCGTGCCTGAACTGCGTATATCCCGAGGACGATCCGGGCTGGGAAGAGTTGGGGTTCCCGGTCCTCGGAGCTGTCTCGGGCATGCTCGGCTGTATGATGGCCCTCGAGGCGATCAAGTTCCTGACCGGCTATGGCAAACCGCTCCTTTCGGAGATGCTGGTATTCGATACGATGAATATGGAATTCAAAAAGGTAAAGGCGCACAGGAACGAAGAGTGCGAAGTATGCGGTGCCTGAGAGGTCGCGACAGAAGATAAGGAGGTGAAGACCATGATGGTGACGAGCGTGCTCGTTTTTGCGATAGTGACGTTTTTCGTGTCGTTTCTGATGGGAAACATACGGGAAGTCGACAAGGGAAAGACTGCGGCCTATGTATCGCTGATTGCCTGGGGATCAATGATATTCGGTATATTTGTCATGAAGCTTGCGCCGTAAAGGCATGCGATGCTGACCATATTTTCATCATTTGCTTAGAAAATCACCCTGCGAATCTTTGCTTCGCACCGGGTCCGCCGTTGTCGGCGGCGAAAATAGCGCAAGAAATCAACAGAATGAACGGAAATACCGTTTTCTTACGATGTGGCATATGCCTTGCAAAATAGCATTGTAAAGGACTTAAGAAAGTTCCGGAAACTTTCAAGGTAACCTGCCGTTGAAAGGCAGAAAATAATTTTCAAGGGGAAGAAGGAGGAAAGTTCATGAAGAAAGTTCTTACCGTAGTGTGCGCCGCGCTGCTTGCGGGCGCTGCAGCAATGGTTACTCCAGCTTTTGCCGAGGACCCGAAACCGGCTGGTCTCAACCCGGATGATCTCAAAAAGGCGCTCGGTCTGAGCATCTATCTGCAGGGCGGTTACACCGCGAATGCGAGCGCCAGCAGCGAAACAGGCGTTGCCGGCGGCCCGGGCTCGGAGAATAATCTGCGGGTGTTCGACCACAAGGCGAACAGTTTCACCCTCGACCTGGCGCAGATCGTGTTCGCCAGGGACCCGGCCGCAAGCGCCATCGGTTACAAAGTCAAGCTTTCAGCAGGCGAAACGGCGAAGTGGATCCACGCAAGGGGCTTGAGCGGGGCGCCGCTCACCTCGCCGCAGTCCGGGGAAGGGACCGACAGCATAGATATTACGGAGGCTTATGTAAGCTACACGGCGCCCGTCGGCAAGGGGCTCAGGTTCGACCTCGGCAAGATGGTGACCTACTTCGGCGCTGAAGTGATCGAGGCGATCGACAACCCGAATTACTCGCGGTCGCTCCTGTTCGACTATGCGATCCCGTTCACGCATACCGGCCTGAAGATGAGCTATGCGTTCACTGATGCGGTGAATGCAAGCTTCCACGTTGTGAACGGCTGGGACAACGCAACGGACAATAACACGGGCAAGTGCGTCGGCGTAAATATCAACCTTACGCCGAGCGAAAAAGTATCGGGCTCCGTCAATTTCATGGAAGGACCGGAGAAAGACGACAATACGAGGGAGAATCGTTCGCTGCTTGACCTCGTCGCCACGATTAAGCCGATCAAACCGCTTTCAATCATTCTCAATTATGACGATGGCAAGGAAGAACATGTCCTCCCGTCCGGCGGCGATGCAAAATGGTCCGGTTTCGCGGGCATCGTGAAATATGATTTCAACGACACCTACAGCCTTTCCGTCCGCGGTGAATTATTCGACGACAAGGACGGCTTCAGGCTCCCGACGAGCACGCCCGGCGTTTCCCAGAAGGTCACGGAGTTCACCGTAACGCCGGAGATAAGGACCGCAAGCGGCATCATCCTCAGGCCGGAGTACCGGCATGATTCGTCGGACAAGCAGACGTTCGACAACGGTACGAAGAAGTCGCAGGACACCATTGCGCTCGGCGTAATGTATCGATGGTAACAATCGCATAATGTAGATCGCGCGCCGACCCTGGCGCGCAAACACAAAATTCCCGTTCGGGCGGCCATGAAAACCGCTCGGACGGGGATAACGCGGGAGGACTGTCCCTTGAAGCCCCCGTTGAAAGGAGAATATCATGGCTAACTCAGAACAACCAGTCACCAGAGGAACATTGGGCCTTACCGGCCTGACCATGAACGCAATGGCGTTGATCGCGCCTGGCGCGTTCCTGTGGCTTACTTTCCAGATGCAATCGCTGTACGGCGCGCCCATGGCGGGCAGCGCAATGTGGTTCGGAATTCTTTTCGCGCTCTTGCTTTGTTTTGCAACGGCCATCAGTTACTCAGAACTGGCAAAGCTCTATCCGGGCCCCGGTTCGTCGTACCTCTATGCGGAGCAGGCGTATCTTTCAAAGACGCACGCGTACAAGTTCGCCCGCATCGCCAAATTCATCACCGGCTGGGCGAGCCACCTTTACTATTGGGTGTATCCCGGCGTGATGGTCGGCGTGACGGCAATCCTGGCGAGTTATTTGATGAGCCAGTTCTTCCCGGACACCTTCAGCGGCATTTATAACAGCCCGCTGTTTATGCTCCTCTTCTGCGCCGTATTTGCGCTCGGCGTGGCATATATCGCGTATCGGGGCGTGACCGGGACGACGGCAGTCAACGTGGCGATCAATATCATCCAGATCTCGGCGCTCCTCATCTTCTCCGTGATCGCGATCGGCTACAGGGTCCAGCATCCGCAGGGCTCGCAGGGGTTCCATCTTTCGAACGGCGTCGCGGTTAATTATCAGGTAGCCCAGACGGGACAGAAGGATGAAAAGGGCAATCCGGTGCCAGTGCTCGACGCCAGCGGCAAGCCGACCATGGATAAGGACGGTAAGCCGGTTTATGCCATGGTTGATGCTCAGGATAAAGACGGCAACCCCGTTCCAGCTGACAAGGACGGCAAAGCAGTGGCCGATCCCAAGCTTGCCGCGCCGTTCACCATCGACTATACCGAAGGGGCAATGACCAAGGACGACAAGGGAAACCCGGTGTTCAACTACCACAAAGACGCGAAGTCGGTCGTGTCCCCCTGGGGATTCAACTTCATCTTCATCCAGGCGGCCATCGCGATCCTGATCCTGGTTGGTTTCGAGTCAGTCACCTCGATGGGCGAGGAAGCAAAGCACCCGAAGAGAGACATACCGCGGGCCGTGCTCCTGTCCCTTGCAATCCAGGGTGCTGTCTGCTACCTGATCGAGTATTTCGCGGCCGGCTATATGCTTAATAACGGTTACACGGTGCCGATGGCCGGAGCTTCCGGCGCGCCGATAGCCGACATGATGGTCCTCGCAGGCACGTGGCTCTTCGGCAGCTACACTGCGGGCAGGGCCTTCATGCTGGTCCAGGCCGCGTCTGTCTTCCTGGCGCTGATCGGCACTACGCTTTCGTGCCTTTCGACCGGCGCCCGCGTCACCTACGCCATGGGCCGCGACGAGGAAGTGCCGTCGCACTTCGGCATGCTCCACGGCAAACATGCATCGCCTCACCGCGCGATCTGGACCCTGGCCGTGATCTCGATGGTCATCGGCATCATCACCGTGACCGTTTA
>DASWAB010000014.1:0-3952 GCA_036391375.1 Nitrospirota bacterium | reverse complement strand
ACTTATATAGCATGGCTTGTTTTCATTGCCGCGGCGGTCCTGGAAGTCGGCGGCGACGCCGTGGTCCGCAAGGGACTTCGCGGAAGCGGTTTCATCATTATAGCGGCGGGATTCATTATGCTGGGTTGCTACGGGATAGTCGTCAACATGGTGAAATGGGATTTTTCAAAGATGCTCGGAGTATATGTCGCGATCTTTGCGCTTATAAGCATTTTATTCGGCCGATTTATTTTCAAGGAACATGTTCCCGCGGCCACGTGGATCGGTCTGCTGGTCATTCTGTGCGGCGGGATGATCATCCAATTCGGAGGAAATCTCCGGCAGTGAAGGATATATGATAAACGGCTCGATACTGAATATCATCTGGACCCTGATCTGCGCGTTTCTTGTGATTTTCATGCAGGCGGGCTTCGCCATGGCGGAGACCGGCTTCACGAGGGCGAAGAACGCGGGCCATACCATGGCGATGAACATGATGGCGTTCGTCATCGCCGTGCTCGGATACTGGATTGCAGGATTCGCGATCCAGAAGGGCGGCAGAGGGTTCTTTCTTTCGGGCGGGTTCTCGGATGCTTCCGTCATCGCGGTTTTTTTCTCCTCGGTAGTTTACCTGAACATCGCCGCCACGATTCCGACCGGCGCGATGGCCGAGCGGTGGACGTTCAAGTCCTTCGTCATCTACGCGTTCTTCATTTCCCTGTTCGTTTATCCGCTGTATGCAAACTGGGTGTGGGAAGGCGGGTGGCTTGCGGGGCTCGGGAAAAACTTCGGACTCGGCCACGGGGTCGTCGATTTCGCGGGATCGTCGGTCGTACACATGGTCGGGGGGGGCGCGGGACTTGCCGGGGCGATTGTCCTCGGCCCCCGCATGGGGAAATACCGGGCCAACGGAACACCCACGGCGATCCCCGGGCACCATATCCCAATGGCAATCATCGGCTGTCTCTTTCTCTTTTTCGGATGGTTCGGGTTTAATTCAAGCTCGGCCCTTGCCGCCGGAGGCATCAGGGTCGGAGTGATAGCGGTCAATACCATGCTCTCGTCCGTTGCGGCCGCTTTTTCGGCGATGTGCTACATGTGGTTCCTGTACGGCAAGCCGGACCTTTCCCTTGCTGCAAACGGGCTCCTCGGCGGACTCGTTGCGATTTCCGCTTCCTGCGCATTCGTAAGTCCGTTCGGCGCAGTCGTCATCGGCCTTGTTGCCGGGGTGCTTTGCTGTATTTCGGTCTTTTTTGTTGAGCGGAAGCTGAAGGTGGACGACCCGGTAGGCGCGGTGTCGGTCCACGGAACATGCGGCGCCTGGGGCATGATCAGCCTCGGACTTTTTGCCGACGGCACCTCCGGTGACGGATTGAACGGCGTTTCCGGCATGGTCAAAGGGTTATTGTACGGCGGCGCATCTCAACTCACCGCGCAAGTAATCGGCGTCATTGTAAACGCGATTTTTGTCTTCGCCGTGATGTACGTGTTTTTCAAAATACTGGACAAGATGATCCCTCTGCGGGTGACGGAAGAAGTGGAATTCGAAGGCCTGGACCAGAATGAAGTCGCCGTTACCGCGTACCCGGACTTCAGCCTCACGAAGACCCGCAGATAGGACACAAGCGGAGAACCGGCGATTTGAGAGGTCGCCGTCTATCCTCCCGGGGGCCGGCATGTTCCATTGCATGCCGGCCCTTTTTTATGATCAGGATGCTGCTGAACAGTTGTATCTGCAGAGGCTTCCAAGCAACGTAAGCAACAATGTTCCCTTTGTTCTTCCCTGTGCCTCCGTCCCGCATTCTCAAACTTCTTGACAAAACCGGGTTGTATACTATAATCGACCGTATCGGGGAAAAGTGTTTTTCTTCTATTTCGGATGTTCCCGCCGGCGGACGGCAGGCCGTTGCCGGCGATCAAACGGCGAGACGCTGATTTCCCGAACCTTTTCTCGCAAGCAGCAAAGGCGCGTCACGTGCCGGCAGCCAATTCTTAATTGACTTCCTTTTCAGAGATTGCTAATATACGCACGATGTTTCGATTTTTTACAACAACGCCCGCCCTCGGAATAGACGTAACTTCTTCGGCGGTAAGGCTGGCGGCGGTATCGCGCCGTGGCGCGGAAATATCCGTGCTCTGCACGAAGACGGTGGAATTGCCCGGCGGCGTGGTGGACGAGTCTTATGCATCTTTGAATATAAACGACAGGGACCGGTTCAGCGCGGTCCTGCGGGAGTGCCTGGCCGAAGCCCCCGTTCCCAATATCCGCCGCGCGGCGGTGAGTTTGTCCGACGCCGTGTTCCGCGTTCAGACGCTCGAGTTCGAGGAGTTCCCTGTTAGGCCCGCTGACCGGGAGCGCCTCATCCGCTGGCGTCTTGAGAAAGCCGCTGCCTTTGACATCGCCGATACGGTGCTTCGCTATCAGGTCCTCCGTCGGCAGGGCAAGGGCATGACGGTGCTGGCTTGTGTGGCAAAGCAGTCCGTCATTGCGCAGTTTGAAACGTCTCTCGCGGCGGTCGGGCTCGAGCCCTGGTCCGTGGGAGTGTCTTCCTTTTATATCCTGAATTTCTATTCCCCTTTCTTCATCGGAAAGTCCGAAGCGTCCGCCCTGGCCCATATCACGGAGGATTCCTTCGCGACCGTCATCGTTGAGACCGGGGAGCCGAGGTTCTACCGATATAAGGAAGTCAAGCGGGGAAGCGCCGACGATGTCAAAGCACGGTTTATGCGCGAGCTCGACGACTCGATCCATTTCTATAAGCATATGGATCGTTCGCAGCTCACCGAGGTGCGGCGCCTCTATCTCACGGGGGAAGCGTCCCTGTCCGCCGAACTTGCCGAAGGTCTCCGGGCCATGACATCGCTCGAGGTCGAGGTTCTGTCCCCCTCCATCGTTGTCCCCTCGGCGAACGGGGCCGGGCCGGAGATGACTGCGGCTATGGGCGCGGGGTGTTCATTATGATCGCAATTAATTTTGCGAGCAGGAATTACCGTTTCGCCGCGCGAATTCAGGCCGGCCTGTTGGCCGGGAGCGTTCTCCTCGGCGTTGTCATGGCGGGAATGATCTGGAGCGCGGTCTCCCTGCGCGCAAACATCGCCGCCATGGACCGGAAAGTGAAGGACGCCCAGGCGGCGGATGAGCAAACCCAGTCTCTGCTCCGTGAGCGGGACCAACTCACCAAAGACCTGTCCGCGATGTCCGGCCTTCTGGAATCGCGGAAGCTCTCGTGGACGCGGCTTCTTACGGGCATCGAAACCGTCGTGCCCAGGGGGGTGGCGTTGAAGAAAGTGGAATTCAACCCTAAAGACCGCATGCTCGCGCTTGAAGGCATTGCGCAGTCGCCGGAGTCGCTCCGCACCCTGGTCGTGGGGCTGGAAAAATCCGATTCGTTCAAGAGCCCGTTTTTGAAACATCAGTCAGTGGACAAGGGGAATATTTCGTTCAATGTTGTCGCTGTCTATCAGGAAGATAAAAACGCCGGAGTGGCTCGAGGTAAATAAGAGGCTGCGGACCGCGATCCTGGTTTTTGCGGGGCTGGCGCTTGCCGACCTTCTTGTCTACTTCCTCGTTGTCAGCCCGTCGTCCGCGATGCTCGCATCGACCGAGGCGAAGTATGCCGAGCTCAGAAGGCGGCACGCCGAGGCGGTCCTGTTCAGGAAACAGAAGCCCCTGTTTGCGGGAATCAGCGCCGGCATTACGACTCAGAAAGACATGCCGCTGCTTGTGAAGGAAGTCGTCCAGACCGCGCGCCGCCTTAATCTCAAGGTAGAGGCGGTCAATTACGACATGCCCAGCCACGGAAGCGGCGAGCTCGCCCAGCTCTCTTTTTCATTCCCCGCGGAAGGCAGGTATCCCGAGATCAAGCGCTTTATCTACGACGTGGAGACCGCCGACCGGTTTATCGGCGTTCAGGAGCTGAAGCTGGATTCGGAGCAGGGCAAGGTGAAGCTGCAGATGAAGCTGATGACGTAC
>DASWAB010000013.1:0-3072 GCA_036391375.1 Nitrospirota bacterium | reverse complement strand
AAGCATCTTCATCACCTGGACATTGGCTCCGCCGTGGAGGCTCCCGGAGAGGGCGCCCACACCCGCGGCGACGCCGGCGTACATGTGCGCGCGCGTAGACACCACTTCGCGGCAGGCGAAGGTCGAGGAGTTGAAGGAATGATCGGCGTGGAGCACCAGGATCGTGTCGAAATCTCGGCTCATCTCCGCGTCGGGATGCGTTCCCTTCAACTGCCACAGGAAATTCCCCGCATGGCCCAGCGTGGCATCGGAAGGCAGCGGCTCATTGCCGTTCCGCAGCCGGTCCCATCCGGCGACGATGGCGGGCACCCGCGCAATGAGCCGTATGGCCTTGGCGACGTTCGCCTCCCGCGTTTCTGACTCCAGATCGGGGTCTGCTGCGGCCAGAAGCGGTATAGAGGCCTGCAGCACGTCCATGGGCCGCGCTGATTTCGGCACCTTTCTGAGAGCGTCGAATACGAACGGTGGAACCATCCGCGCTTCAATGAGTCGGCGTTTGAATTCGTCCAACTGGTCTTTGTCCGGAAGCGCATCGTTTAAAAGAAGATAGGCTGTTTCCTCGAAGGTCGAATTCCGGGCGAGGTCCTCGATCCGGTATCCACGGTAAATAAGAATTCCGTTCTCGCCATCGACGTCTGATATTTTCGTGTCCGCGATCGTTACGCCGCGAAGACCGGTATTTTTCATCTTCGACGCCTCCATCATTTTTGGTTCCGTTCTCTCGGCTGTCGTAATCATAACCGTCACCTCTCTATGGGCTCCAGTAATTCATTTTTTACGAAGTTCAGCGTGCCGCCGGCAACGAGATGTTTTCTCTGGCGGTCGGACACATCCAGGACCGTCATGATCGTGCGACCGTCGATCTCCACCGGTATCTCGCGGTCTCCCCGCTCCACACGCTTCCTTATATCGGGAAGTATCACCCTCGCGCCTTTGTTCAGGAGGTCATAGTCCTTCGGGTCCTTGAGCGTGAGCGGAAGGATGCCGAAGTTGCAGAGATTGGACTTATGAATCCGGGCAAAGCTCTTGACGATCTTGGCGCGCACGCCAAGATGCCGCGGGGCCAGCGCCGCGTGCTCGCGGCTCGACCCCTGACCGTAGTTCTCGCCTCCCACGACCACGGCCGTCCCTGCCGCCCTGCAGTTTTTTGCGAAATCGGGATCGACCTGCGAAAACACGAACCCGGAAAGCGCTTCGATATTCGAGCGGAACGGCAGCACACGGTTGCCTGCGGGCATGATCCCGTCCGTTGACATATTGTCCCCCACCTTCAGCACGATCTCGGCAGTAAGCGTTTCCGGCAAAGGCCCGAGTTCCGGCAGGGATTTGATGTTCGGCCCCCGGATGATTTCCGTGTTTTTTAATTCCTCGGACGGAAAAACGAGAGACTTCTCATCGATGACATAGTGTTTCGGGTCCTCGATGCGCGGATATCCCATTTCCTCCGCCAGGTCGCGGGGGTCGGTGATCACCCCTTTCAAGGCCGACGCCGTGGCGGTTTCGGGCGAGCAGAGGTAGACCTTGTCGTCCTTGGTGCCGCTTCTGCCGGGAAAGTTCCTGGGGAACGTCCTCAGGCTCACTTCGCCTGTGCCGGGCGCCTGTCCCATGCCGATGCATCCCTGGCACCCGGGCTCGTGCAGGCGCGCGCCTGAAGTGAGAAACGGAAGAAGCCCGCCTGCCTGATACACATTCTCGAGCACCTGCCGGCTCCCGGGGTTCACGTGGAAGGACGTATCGGGATGCACGCGCCGGCCTTCGAGCATCCTGGCCGCTATCAAGAGGTCG
Organism: Nitrospirota bacterium; assembly: GCA_036391375.1. Classification (GTDB taxonomy): domain Bacteria; phylum Nitrospirota; class UBA9217; order UBA9217; family UBA9217; genus DASWAB01. The sequence continues at coordinate 1,287 of DASWAB010000013.1, read as the reverse complement.
CGATAGGATGAGTTCACGCTGCTACCGACAATGGCCTGGTCCACTTTCATGCCGGCGGTCTCCCTGACCGGGACGACATTCCCCGGCGAAGACGGTTTGGCAATCAGCGGCTCAAGTTTCGAGAGGTCGATCTCGGCGTACTCATCATATTCAGCTCCCTCATCCGCGGCCAGCGGGACCCAGACATCGCCCCGGCCCTGAGCGGCCAGATATTCCCTCGTCCGCTCGTCGGACGGGAAGATCGATGTTGTTGCTCCGGTCTCGGTGCCCATGTTGCCGATAGTCTCGCGGTCCGTGGCGGAAAGCGATTGCACTCCCGGCCCGTAATACTCGATGATCTTTCCCACGCAGCCCTTCACGTCGTATCTGCGGAGCATCTCCAGGATCACGTCCTTGGCGCTCACCCAGTCGGGGAGCCTGCCCGTGAGTTTTACGCCGAGCACCTTCGGGCAGGGCAAATGATAGGGATAGCCGGCCATGGCCAGAGCCACGTCCAGCCCTCCCGCGCCGATGCCGAGCATGGACACGCCGGCAGCGCCGGGCGTATGGCTGTCCGCCCCCAAAAGGGTTTTGCCGGGAACGCCGAAACGCTCCATGTGAACCTGGTGAGAAACGCCGTTTCCGGGCTTGCTGAAATGAACGCCGTATCTGGCGGCAGCCGACTGGAGAAATTTGTGGTCGTCTGCGTTCTTATTGTCCGTCTGGAGGAGGTTGTGGTCCACGTATTGAGCAGCGAGCTCGGCCTGCACCCTGTCGATGCCGAGGGCTTCGAATTCCAGCATCGCAAGCGTGCCGGTCGCGTCCTGCAGCAGGGTATGGTCGATCGTGATGCCGATCTCCCTGCCCGGGACCAATTCTCCCTCCGCCAGATGGGCTTCTAAGATCTTATGCGCAAGGTTCTTTTTCATCTTTTCGCCCGTTCCTTTTTATCGCGTTTATCGCGCTGGAGCGTTAAACCAGGACAGTATAAATCCTTTTTAACATCTTCTGATTTAATTTTACCACATTTTAAGAGGGGTGGTACGAGAGGGAAAGGGGGAGAAGGGCGCCCGGATGCCTGCGTTAATTCAGCCGAACGCCCGCAAGAAAACTAAAACCTCCGGGTTATCTTGGAAAGATCGCGCTCGATCGGGAGGTTCCTGTTGCGGGCCTGCATCCCGGGTAGCCGCCCTCCCTTTGCAGAGAAGATATAAGGCACGGGGCCAAAGCTCTAACCGCCTCCCACACCCGCCTGCCATAATTAAAATGATTATTTGAAAATTAAAACTATTTATTTGACTTCATCGC
>DASWAB010000012.1:0-2939 GCA_036391375.1 Nitrospirota bacterium | reverse complement strand
GGATTCCTCATCGATCTCTTCAGACAATTCCTCGCCCTTGAGCATGGAGTACAATCGCTGTATCGTGCAGATGCAGACCCGGGCTGTGGTATCGAGCGTATTCGACGTCAGGCGCTGGACGATGAACTCTTCGATGAATTTGAAATTGTTGTAGGGCGAGGTGTACTGCTGGAACTCCTAAAAATCATGACAGTCGTAGCAGGGTTTTTCTCAATCGAGGAGGCAGGGATTCATTTACAATGGTGAGTTTTTTATTTCAAAATGGTTTTCAGAAAAGATGCGAGATCCTCGGGATCGTGGAGAGGCTCAAAACACACATTCTGATCGCAGGGGACCACACGATTATTGTCTTTCTCGCCATAGAATACCGCCGTGTACGTCCTGCCTGCAAGAGCGCGTGCGGCATGGGCAAGAACGCTCTCAAGGGGGGCCTCGATGGTAAGTTTGATCATCCGAAACCACGCATCGAGGGCGCAAAAATAGGCGCCTGCGTGGACGCTCATCTCGCGCGTAGGTCCCGCGAAAAATCTGAGGGTCCGCTCCGCGGCGCTGCGATACTCGTCTTTTTCGGTCATGAATGAAAGCTTCAGCATGAGGAGGACGGCAAGCGCGTTGGCGGATGGATGAGGAACGTCTTCCACGCGCTTCATTCGCATGCCGAGGACTTCTTTTTCGGTGTCAAAAAATCCCCCCTCGGCATCGGAGAATTTTTCGATGCAGGAGGCCATGAGGGCATCGGCCAACGCGAGATATCTCGGTTCGGCAGCCGCCTCGTAGCCGCTGATCAGGGCGTCGATCAGGTGGACGTAATCATCGAACGCAGCGGAAACGTTTTCGGTATGGAACAGCGCCCCATCGAGAAAACGCTCCTTCAGGAGCCGCTCAAGGCTCTTCACGGCGAATTGTTTCACCTCATCATCGCCCAGCACTGCGGAGGCATGAAAGTACGCCGCGATGAGCATGCCGTTCAACGACGTGTAGAGCGTGCGGTCGATAAACGGCGTTTCCCGCTTCCAGCGCGCGTCGAGCAGTTTCTTCCTTCCGTTCTCGATAATGTGCATTACCTCGCCCGCGTCCCTGCCCAGGCGTTTGGCGATCTCCCGGGGCGGCTCCGCGATAAAGAGCACCTTCTTCGCAGGATCATGAGGCATGCTTCCCCGATCGTGAAACAGATAGGAGGAAAGAAGCGTATATTCTTCAGGATCGAGCGCCCGCCTGAACTCTTCCCCGGTCCAGGTGAAATAGCCTCCCTCGTCGTCGGGCGTCACGTCCGCGTCCTGGCTCGCGTAAAACCCGCCCTCGGGATCGGACAGCGCCTCTCTCGTAAATGCGATGATGTCCTTCGCAACGCCGCGAAACCGTTCATCGCCGAACACGGCCCAGCCGTCCACGTAGTTTCTGAGCAGGCCGGCGTTGTCATCCGCCATTTTTTCAAAGTGAGGGACAATCCACGCCTCATCCGTCGAATAACGGTGGAAGCCGCCGCCAAGCTGGTCGTGAAAACCGCCGTGCGCCATCGCCTCAAGCATCCTGACGGCAGCTCTGCCCACAGCTTGATTTTTGCTCACCAAAGAGCGGTGAATCAAAAACTCCAGCGCTCCCGGCATGGGGAACTTGGGCGCTCTGCCGAACCCGCCGTTCTTCATGTCGAACTCCGCAAGGAGCAAGCGCTCGGCCTCTTGAAGCCGCGACTCGTCGAGCTCTCCGGATTGCGCAGGCTCCGGCTTGAGCGCCTCCATGACGCGCCTGGAATAGTTCACGGCTTCTTCCTGTTTCTCGCTGTAAAAAGCGCTCACGGCCCTGAGCATGTTCCTGAACCCCGGCCTGCCCTGCCGGTCCTCGGGAGGGAAATACGTGCCTCCGTAAAAGGGCTCCTTGTCGGGCGTCAGGAAAACGGTGAGCGGCCATCCGCTCCCGCCGCCCATGGCGGCGACAGCCTGCTGATACCGGCGGTCGATGTCCGGCCGTTCGTCACGGTCGAGCTTGATGCTGACGAAGCGTTCATTCAGGAGCTCTGCCGTTCCCTCATCCTCGAACGACTCCTTCGCCATGACATGGCACCAGTGGCACCATACCGCTCCCGTGCTCAGAAATACCGGCTTGCCTTCCCGCCGCGCTTTTTCAAACGCCTCCTCGGACCATGGATGCCAATCGATCTTCTGGCTTGCGGCATGTTTGAGGTAGGGGGATCTTTCCTGTGCAAGTCTGTTCATGCGCGGTTTTAAACCGTTCAAACTGTTTAAACGTTTTTTGTCAAAATGTCTTTGGGTCTTCAGGCGGGAGGGTTGACTCGTCAAAAGGCATTACGCCAAGCTGGATCATCACCGGCTCGAAAGCGGAGAGAAGCGAATGATAGTCATATTCCGGCATTTCCTCATGCAAAGCCTTCTCCACGAGCGCATCAAACGCAACGAAATCGAACTTCCCGTCGAGGACGCCGGAGCGCACCAGAACGTCATAGACGGTACGGTCGTCGTTCAGGTCGTCTCCGGCCCCGGTCACGAGCCGGCCTTTGCGCTCAGGCGCATTGATATACGCGGCCATGGCGCCGAGCAGCGCGTCATAGAGTGTGACAATGCCCGCAGATACCTTGCCCTCCCTAAGCCGCCTCTTCCCCCCGCGAATATGAAGCCGCGCCCGCTGGAGAGGCCCCTCCACCGGCCCCAAGGCCTGTTCATCCATCAACCCGAAATGCGGCATGTCCGAAAACCCCTCTTCGTGCATAACGTCTCTGCTTCTAACAACGCACATTCTATATATTATTATAACGCCTTTCGGGGTGTTTTACGGGTCTTCAATATGAATGAGGGCCAGACTTCGGAGAAAAATGCCGCGTTATCGAGTATCATTTTCCCGGAACAAATACCACAGAGTCTTAATCTACCGTTCCGATATACAGCTTTCGTTCCAAATACGCTTCAAAAACAATAGGGATGCCT
>DASWAB010000011.1:0-6066 GCA_036391375.1 Nitrospirota bacterium | reverse complement strand
CCCCCGGCAAGCGGCGTGAACATTCCCATGCCGGCGCCGATGAAGACGCCGAGCGCAAGGGAGCCCGCAAGCAGGGTCAGCAGCAGGGAACGGCTGATCGATATTTTTTTCTCTTTCCCGGAAGGATATTCTGCCATATATTCGCTCAAATATTATCATTAATGTACTACGATTCGGGGAGAAAAACAATAGGTTATCTGGGCCAAGCCGAAGAGGAGAAAGAAGAAGGATTGGAGAGAAGAACTGGCAGGTTCAAATTATTGTAATCTGCTTCACTTCTTTTTTCCCCGATATTTGTTAGACTTGACTATACTTATACAAGGCCCGTTGCGCTTCCGGGCAAAAAGAGGAAACCGTGCAGACAGTTATATTTACCGACCTTGACGGCTCGCTCCTGCACCCGGCCACATACTCCTTTAACGAGGCGCTGCCGGCCCTGAAATTAATCAGGGAAGGAAACATACCCCTTGTGCTTTGCTCCAGCAAGACCAGGGCCGAAATCGAAGTCTACCGGCAGCGTCTCGAAAACACCGATCCGTTTATCGTTGAGAACGGCGGCGCCATTTTCGTACCCAGGGGGTACTTTGCTTTCCTGAAGGACAACGCGCTTCATGATGGGTATAGTGTTTTTGTTTTCGGCATGCCCTACGAAGAGATCAGAAAGGAGTTCGTGCGGCTCCGGGAGAGCCTGCACATCCCGGTAAAGGGATTCGGCGATATGGCGGTGGACGAGATCGCCGCCTTGACCGGTCTGCCCCATGAAGAGGCGGCCCTGGCGCGGAAGCGTGAATTCGGCGAACCCTTTATTTTCGAGCAGGGGGTTGACGGACGTTTCCTGAAGGCCGCCGAAACGCGAGGACTCCACTGGACTCAGGGCAGGTTTCATTGCCTTATGGGCAAGCATGACAAGGGGAAGGCCGTAAGGCGGCTAAGCGAGTGGTACCAGCGCAAACATGGTAAACTTATTACCATAGGGATAGGAGACGGGTTTAACGACCTGCCGCTTCTCAAGGAAGTTGACCATCCTGTTCTCATCCGGAAGGAAGACGGGAACTATGACCCAAGGATCGATATTCCCGGTCTTATCAAGGCGGACGGCATCGGGCCGCGGGGATGGAACGAGTCAATATTGGAACTGCTGCAATGATCGATAGAGAACCCTTGATGGCCATATTCAATGCTGCGCTGTCCGCAGCGGACCCTTATCGCGCCGTGACAAGGTTGTTAAGAATCGAAGGCGGAAAAATTTACGCCGGGGCCTTCGGTTACAACCTCGGCGACTTTGAGCGCATCATCGTCGTCGGGGCGGGAAAGGCCGCCGCCCGCATGGCCGCGGCTGTCGAGGATGTTTTGGGCGACGCTCTCGACGGCGGGATCGTTATCGTGAAATACGGACACAGGGCAGATTTGAAGACCATTGAACAGGTCGAGGCCGCTCATCCCATTCCTGACAAGGCGGGGGCCGAAGGGACGCAGCGGATCCTCGGACTCATTCGGGGCGCGGACGAAAAGACGCTGGTTGTCTGCCTTCTCTCGGGAGGGGGATCGGCCCTGCTTGTGGCGCCGCTCCCGGGAATCACGCTCGAGGACAAACAGAGAACAACGGACCTCCTCCTCCGGGCAGGCGCGAACGTCACAGAGCTGAACACGATACGGAAGCATCTTTCGGTGGTAAAGGGCGGCAGGCTTGCCGAGGCTGTTCATCCCGCTTCCCTCATTACGCTGATTCTCTCCGATGTGATCGGCGACAGGCTCGACGTCATTGCCTCGGGGCCCACGGTCCCCGACGAAACGAACTTCAGGGACGCCCTGGGCGTTATCCATACGTACTCTCTCGAACGGAACATACCGGACAGCGTGTTCAGCCTTCTGCACATGGGCGTTGCGGGAGTCGTGCCGGACACCCCGAAAGAAGGTGCGGCTTTTTTCCAAAAGACGCGAAATGTCATCGTGGGGAGCATCCGTCAGTCCCTCGACGCCGCGCGAAAAAGGGCCGCAGAGCTGGGATATGAGGTGGAGGCAGCCTCCTCAGAGCTTCAGGGAGAGGCGCGGGATGCCGCGCGTTTTCTTGCGAAAAAAGCGATCGAAACCCGTTCAGTCATGCGGCCCGGCGACAGGCCCCGCTGCCTTCTTAGCGGCGGAGAGACCACGGTCACGGTGAAGGGAGCCGGCAAAGGCGGCAGAAACCAGGAACTGGCCCTAACATTCGCCCGCGAGGTCTCCGGCAGGGATGGAATCACCCTGCTTTCCGCTGGCACCGACGGGACCGACGGCCCCACCGATGCGGCCGGCGCCGTGGTCGATGGCGGGACCTGGCTGGAGGCGCGTGCTTCCGGGCTGGACGGCGACGCATTTCTTGAAAAGAATGACTCCTATTCATTTTTCAGCAAGCTCGACCTGCAATCTGGCGAAAAACGCCATCTGAAAACGGGGCCGACGGGAACGAATGTGATGGATGTGCAGATCATCCTCGTTACGGGGTAGTTCGCAAAAAGGAAGCGGGGCAACAGTACCGAAACGTCATGGACAAAATCACGTCCAGAAAAGCGGTTTACGACCAGCTCGAAGCGATACGGTCCGCCGATATTCTCGTCGGAATCCCGAGCTACAACAACGCCCGCACCATCGGCCATGTGGTCAATGCCGTGCAGGCGGGGCTTGCGAAGTATTTCCCCGATCAGAAGACCGTGCTCATAGACTCCGACGGCGGATCCACCGACGGGACGATGGAGATCGTGAAGAGCGCGATTATAGAAAATTATCAGTCCATTCTCATACAACACCGGAACGCGCCGGTCTTCAAAATGGCCGTCCCCTATCACGGCATTCCCGGAAAAGGGAGCGCGTTCCGCACGATCTTCGAGATCGCCGAGGCGCTGGACGTGAAGGCCTGCGCGGTCGTTGATTCCGACCTCCGGAGCATCACTCCCGAGTGGATCGAGCTTTTAATAAAACCGGTGCTCGACGAGGGGTTCGATTATGTCGCGCCCCTGTACCGCCGCCACAAGTACGACGGCACGATCACGAACAGCATCATCTACCCGCTTACGCGGGCGCTCTACGGCAAACGCGTGCGCCAGCCGATCGGGGGCGATTTCGGGTTTTCCGGAAGACTGGCAAAATTCTATCTCTCCAAGGACGTCTGGCAGACGGATGTGGCGCGCTACGGCATCGACATCTGGATGACGACCGAGGCCATTGCGAATAATTTCAGGATCGCCCAGTCCTTCCTGGGCGCCAAGATCCACGATCCCAAAGACCCCGGATCGGACCTCTCCTCCATGCTGTACGAGGTGGTTGGATCGACGTTCCGCCTCATGGAAAACTATCATGCCGTCTGGAAAGCGGTGCGGGATTCGGCTCCCGTGCAGACCTTCGGGTTTCAGTACGATGTCGGACTGGAGCAAATCAACGTGGACGTTGGGAGGATGCTCAGGCTCTTCCGGGAAGGGGCAAGGGGGCTGAGGGAAGTCTGGGTCGATGTCATCGGGCGCGGAGATTTCAGCGAGATCGAAGCGCTCGGGGCACATCCCGATGAAGGGTTCCGGTTTCCTCTCAGCCTCTGGACCCGGGTCGTCTACGATTACGCCCTTGCTTATCACAAAAAGAAGCTCCCCGCCGAGCACCTGCTCAAATCCCTGACGCCGCTTTATCTCGGAAAGACCGCTTCCTTCATCATGGAAGCGCGGGACATGAGCCAGAGCGAAGCGGAGGCGGAGATCGAGAAACTCTGCCGGGAATTCGAGGAAAACAAGGATCGTCTTGTCAACAACTGGAGATAATCTATGGAGGTGGACCATGTCCGATTTCTTCACACTGACATTAGGACCGCTCAGGGAGGTTTATTCCAAATTCGTAAAATTCGTTCCGAACCTGCTGGCGATGCTCGTCATCCTTCTGGTGGGCATCCTGCTGGCGCGGCTTCTGCGGTTGATCCTGCTCAAACTGCTTCAAGCGATCAAGTTCGACAGCTGGAGCGACCGGATGGGACTGACCTCGGTCATGAGGAAAGGCGACCTGTGGGCCAGACCGTCGGCGGCCGTAGGTGCGTTTGTGTTCTGGCTCCTGATCCTCGCGGTATTGATGGCGGCGTTCAGCGCCCTGAACATCCAGGCAGTCGACCGCCTCATTGAGCACTTTGTCCTCTATCTTCCGAGGGTCCTCTCCGCCGCGCTGATCCTTGTCTTCGGCTACATCGTGACGGGGTTCATCGGCCGCGCCGTGTTGATTTCCGCCGTAAACAAAGGATATCATTTTGCAAAACTGCTCGCCGAGGCGGTGCGTATCCTCCTGATCCTCCTGTTCATCGCCATGGCATTGGAACAGCTCGAGGTGGCGCCCGGCATCGTGGTAGCCGCATTCTCCATTATTTTCGGCGGTATTGTACTGGCCCTCGCCATTTCCTTCGGCGTCGGGGGCATAGACGCCGCGAAAAAAATCATTGAACAGGAAACGGAAAAACAGGAAAAAGGCAAAGAAAGCCAGGAAGACATTCACCATATCTGAAGGGGGGCTCCATGTCGGATTTTTATCAGTCCGGGATCATCACGACGCTCCACACGCTCGGCAATCCGTCGCTTGAGCGCCTGGAAACGGAGCTCCGGGAGCATGCGAAGGTCCGTCCGATCGCGCTCGTGCTGCCGGCCTTATATACCGAATTTGAAGGCAACGCCATGCCGCGGATCGTCGAGGAGCTCGCGAAAGTAAAATACCTCCAGCAGGTCGTCCTCGTTCTGGGAAGGGCCTCGGACAGGGAGTTTTCCAGGGCCAGGGAATTCATGAAGCCGGTCCCCGGAGAGGTCAAGATCATCCATAACGAAGGCAAGCGCGTCCGGGAGATCTACGAAACGATCAGAAGGAACGGCCTTGACCCCGGCCCGGACGGAAAAGGGCGATCCGCATGGCTTGCCTACGGCTATGTTCTCGCTGCCGGAAAGGCCGACATCATCGCGCTCCATGACTGTGATATCGTTTCCTACAGCAGGGAAATGCTTGCCCGGCTCTGCTATCCCGTGGCGAACCCCAACCTCGACTTCGTGTTCTGCAAGGGCTTCTACAGCAGGGTGACGAACAAGATGCACGGAAGGGTGACACGGCTCCTGGTAACGCCCCTCGTGCGGGCGCTCGAAACGCTCCTCCGGGACGGGTCGCCGTTCCTCGCGTTCCTGGACAGCTTCCGGTATCCTCTGGCGGGAGAATTCTGCATGACTACGGACATGGCCAGGACCAACAGGATACCTTCGGACTGGGGGCTCGAGGTGGGCTCCCTCGCGGAGGTCCACAGAAACTTTTCGCCGCGGCGGGTGTGCCAGGTCGATATCGCCGCCACCTATGAGCACAAGCACCAGACGCTGTCCGCCGGGGACCCGGAAAAGGGGCTGATGAAAATGGCCGTAGACATCTGCAAGTCCGTTTTCCGCACCCTGGCGTCGGAAGGGGCCGTTTTCTCCGAAGGGTTTTTCCAGTCCCTCGAGGTCGCGTACCTGAGGCTCGCCGAGGACACGATCATGAAGCACGAGGCGGACGCCGCAATCAACGGGCTCCTCTTCGACCGCCACGAGGAAGCCATGGCCGTGGAAGCCTTCATGAAGGCAATGGACCTGGCGGCCAGGGCGTTCATGGAAGACCCGCTGGGAACGCCACTCATCCCGAACTGGAACCGGGTCACGTCGGCGATCCCGGGAATTTTAGAGATGCTGAAAAAAGCGGTGGATGAGGACAACAAATAAAAAAGGGCCGCCGCCAAACATGGCCGCAGCCTTCGAGAAGCCCCGCGAAATGCCGTCCCTCACCCCTTCTTCCGCTCCTCCAGTTCCCGCTTCACCGTGGGAAACGCGTCGATATTCGTGTGCGGGAGGAACAGCGCTGAGAGGTACTCATCCATGAAGTTGCGGGAGACCGAGAGTTCTATGTACGTCATCTTCTTCGCGATCTCCTCGGCCTCGTGCCGCAGCCGATCGCACAAGAGCGCGTAGTAGGCCCCCATGATCGACGTGTTGCCGAGGAACTGGAACTTGTCGACGGGGAGATCGGGGAGCATGCCGATGGTGACGGCGCGCTCAATGT
>DASWAB010000010.1:0-2113 GCA_036391375.1 Nitrospirota bacterium | reverse complement strand
TATTGCTCCTCTGGTGGGCACGGGTCACACCGCGCCGCCGGTATCTGTCAGTGTTACGACAGACCCGTCGGTTGTGAGCGCGCCGACCACGACGTACAATTAGTTCCTTCCGCATTGCAAGGCAGGCGGGGCCACCCGCCTGCCTTTTTTTGTGTGCTGATTTGCGATGCCCTCTTTTCCTTATTTCATTCCCGTTTTCCAACTATAGATTATTCCTATAGGTTACCGTTGTTTTAATTGATATTTGCGATTTGACACCATTTCAGGGTTTCTAATATAGTAAACTAAAAAAGAGGAGCAATTATGGCTGAGAAAAAGAGACTGCCGGCCGGCTACAAACTCACAGCGATGAGTCACGGCGCCGGCTGAGCGTGCAAATTAAGTCCAAAGGTCTTGGACGAAATCCTCCGGTCGCTGCCCCCTGTCAATGATCCCCGCGTTCTCGTGGGGACCGAGGACGACGCCGGTGCGTACCGGATCACCGATGATATCGCCATCGTGCAGACGGTGGATTTTTTCACGCCCATCGTGGACGATCCGTATGACTTCGGCGCGATTGCCGCCGCCAACGCGCTTTCCGACATCTACGCCATGGGGGCGAGGCCGTTGACCGCCCTGAACCTCGTGGCGTTTCCAAAGGACGGACCCATGGAGGTCCTCTCCGAAATTATGCGCGGGGGGGCGGAGAAGGCGCAGGAGGCAGGCGTCAGCATCATCGGCGGCCACTCGATCGATGACAAAGAGCCCAAGTACGGCATGGCCGTGACCGGAGTCGCCCACCCGGCGAAGCTCGCGCTCAAGGGAGGCGCGGCGCCGGGAGATTCGCTGGTATTGACCAAGCCGCTCGGCACAGGCGTTATCTCCACCGCCATCAAGGCCGGCCGCGCGGCGGAAGAGCTGGTCGCAGCCGCGAGCCGGAGCATGAAGCTCCTGAACAAGGCCGCTTCCGACGCCATGGTCGAAGCGGGCGTCAGGGGCGCGACGGACATCACGGGGTTCGGCCTGCTCGGCCATCTGCACGAAATGCTGCGCGCAAGCGGCGTGAGCGCGCGGCTCACGCTGTCCCGCGTCCCGTTCCTTCCGGGCGTGCGGGAGCTTGCAAAATCCTTCATTCCCGGCGGCACGCGCGCGAACCTGCGGCATGCGGGCGACAAGACGGTCTGGGCCGGAGGCATCACCGAAGACGAGAAACTCATGCTCGCGGACGCGCAGACCTCGGGCGGGCTTCTGATTGCGATCGCGCCGGACAGGCTCGAGGCGCTCCTCGCCGGGCTTGCGGCGCGGGGCGTGGAAACCAGGGCGGTGATCGGAGAAACAACCGCGGGCGATGCCGGCCGGATTTTCGTGGAGCGATAATCAGATTTGGGCATGACCGGCCAAGCCAGCGTGGTGGAAGGGATGCAGGATTTCGACAAGATCGTGTGGGTGTAGCGGTAAAATTTAGTTGCGATTCAGCGCTGACTTCAGTATAATCATATTTAATGCCGCATTGGCGCATTCATAGGGGGAGAGGTTACGGAGCTGGTGCCCGTCCCGGACTTCAAATCCGTTGTTTCCTGGTTTTGGCCAGGAAAGGTGAGTTCGATTCTCATGCTCTCCCGCCAGTCAATTAGAGCGTTTCAAGGGCTGATATCCTGGAATGCTTTTTCTTCCTCCCGGGTCTTGGGACAAATCGCACCGGTTTTTGCAGTATTTTCGACTCGTTTACAGAGTTGTTTTCTGTGCAACGAATTGTTATTCGTCAGAGAGCGGCGCATGTCGATGAAAAACTGAGCGTGGAGAAGGCTAAAGAGGAGGTTGATCATGAAGTACATTGGAAGAATTATATTTATAGCAGCGGTTTTATTGTTTATGGCCGTTGTCGATTCACATGCGGTGACGTGCTCAGACGGAACGTTGTATTGTTGCAACCAGTGCCACACTGATAAGACATGTACACATGCGATGTGTGATTCATGCCACGGGTATCCTCCGGTTGTCGGCACTGCATCCGCTCCGACGGGATCGGGTGCCCATGTAAGCGGGCTCATCTGGTCGCCGTCCCCTACGGGGGAAACGTCAGCGGGATCGCATGCATTTCATACGAGCGCGGCTACGTATAATTTTTCCTGCG
>DASWAB010000009.1:0-3854 GCA_036391375.1 Nitrospirota bacterium | reverse complement strand
CTGCATGTCGCGGCTCTTGAGGATCAGAAAACGCTTTTCGTACATATCCTGGCCGAGAAGGGCGTCGCGCATTTTGTCGGCCGCTTCCTCCACCACGATATCCACTTTGACGATGCTCGTGTTCAGATTATTGATGCGCTGAAGGCTGACGAGCGCATAGGAGACGACGATGACGGTGAGGGCCACCAGCGTCATGTATCCCAGGAGCATTTTGCTTGCAATCGTGAGCCGCGCAAAAAGCCTCAGGGGAACCAGTTTGTCCAATATCCTGGAAAGAAGAGGAGTATTCATGTTGATAGACGATGCCCGTCCTGAGAGACGGTAAATATTCCGCAAGCTTAACAAATAATTATGGCTCTGTCAACAATTATAAGGCTTTTATTTTCTCCTTACGGGGCCTCATCCTGCGGCTGAAGGTCCTCGGAGACGCCGGCCGTATCGTCGCAGTATTTCTTGGGCTCCGTGCCCGGCAGGAATGCCTCCCGGATGCTGATTTTGCAGTTATCGGCGCTGAGCAGACCGGTCCTGGGCTCGACCTGTCTGAATAGAACGCCCTCCGGCGCGGCGAAATCCTCGGGTTCACGCCCCTCATGCGCCCTTTTCATGAATTCGAGCCAGATGGGAAGGGCGGCATGCGCCCCCGTCTCTCTTCTGCCGATGCTCGCCTGGCCGTCATGTCCAACCCAGACACCCGCCGCCAGGACAGGGGTGTAGCCGATAAACCAGGCGTCGCGGTAATCATTGGTCGTGCCGGTCTTCCCCGCCGCAGGCCTGCCGAGTTCCCGGGCCTTCCAGCCGGTGCCGTGCTCTATCACCCCCTTGAGCAGGTACGTCATAAGGTACGCAGTCTCGGGTTTCATGACCTGTTTCGACACCGCATCGTTCGTGTAAAGTATGCGGCCGGACTGATCGGTGATCATGAGTATCGAAACCGGTCCCATTCTGAACCCGTTATCGGCAAACACCGCATAGGCGGAAGTAAGTTCGGCAAGCGTCACATCGGAACTGCCGAGGGCCAGCGACGGATACGGGGTGAGAGGGCTCCTGATGCCCAGCCGTCGCGCATACTGGACAACGTCGTTCACGCCGATTTTTTCAAGCAGCCGGACCGTCGGTACGTTCAGCGACTGCGCAAGCGCTCTTCTCAACGTTACGGGCCCCTGATAGGTGCGGGTAAAATTCTCCGGGGTCCAGTCCTTTTTCCGGTCCAACCTGATCGTCAGGGGGGAATCGTCGAGGATGTCGGAGGCGCTGAACCCCCGCTCGATCGCCGCGGCGAAGATCATCGGTTTGAAAGCGGACCCGGGCTGTCTCAGGGCCTGCAAGGCGCGATTGAACCGGCTTTTGCTGAAATCGCGCCCCCCCACCATGGCACGGATGCGGCCGGTCGACGGCTCGATGGCAATAAGCGCCGCCTGAAGAGGGGATGCGCCTGGCTTCCTCTGCCTGGCGTCGATTTTCGCAAGGCCCGCGGCCACGGCCTGCTCGGCGAAATTCTGCATCTCTTCGTTGAGGCTGGTATAGATGTTGAGCCCGCCGGAATACAGAATGCTCGAACCGAAGCGTTCCTCCACTTTTTGGCGAACGTATTCGACGAAGTAAGGGGCCGGTCCGCCCGGGGAAGCGGCGGTTTGGGAAGGAAGTCCCGTTTTTTGGGCGTCTTCAGCCTGCTGTTTCGAGATGAACCCGCCCGCGAGCATCCGATTCAAGACGTAAGCGCGCCTGCGGAGCGCGCTTTGCGGAGCCCTGAACGGAGAATAATATTTGGGCGACCGGGGCAGCCCCGCAAGGAGCGCGCATTCCGCGAGGTCCAGGTCCTTCACCGGCTTCCCGAAATAGATGCGGGCAGCGGCCTCCACCCCGTACGCTCCGCTGCCGAAGTACATTTGATTGAGATAGAATACAAGGATCTCGCGCTTGGTATACCGCTGCTCAATTTTGAGCGCTAAAATCATTTCCTTGAGCTTGCGCAGGTAGCTGCGCTCCGGCGTCAGAAAGAGCACCTTCGCGAGCTGCTGCGTGAGCGTGCTTCCGCCTTCCGTCACCTTGCCGGACCGGATGTTGCGATACAGCGCCCTGCCGATGCCGCGAAAATCCAGGCCGTGATGGCTGTAGAACCTCGCGTCTTCTGCGGCGATGAGCGCTTTGACCAGCATCTCGGGAACGCCCCCCATATCCACGGGGGTGCGGTTCTCGAGAAAAAACTCGGCCAGCAGTTTGTTGTCTTCGGAATAAACGCGGGAAGTGACGCTCGGCTTGTATTCTTCGAGCGTCCTGACTTCGGGCAGGTCCCAGACTGCGAATATGACAAAGCCAGAAACCCCGCCCGCCAGAGCTGCGGCAAACACGAGGAATAGAGGCCACAGGAATGTCCGCTTCATCATGCGCATTATACATCGGGAGGCGGCAGAAAGTAAACCCCATTCAGGGTCGAAAAGCAGCGGGAGAAGGAAAGCGCTCTTCTCTTGTGTTTTAACCGGCAAGATGATATGATTTACCCTTATCCAATCATCCTACATGAACAAGGAGCGCATCTGAAGAAGGGCCTGGTGATAATCTTCACGGGAGACGGCAAAGGAAAATCGAGCGCCGCCCTGGGGGTCGCGCTGCGCGCCCTCGGCCACAAGATGTTCGTTTCCCTGGTGCAATTCATCAAGAGCCCCTCGGAGGCCGGTGAGGCGCGGGCGGCGGAGCGGTTTGCGCCGCAGCTCGAATTCCTGTCTCAGGGGAAGGGGTTCGTGACCGGGCCGCAAAACCGGCTCCCCCTGTCCCGACACCGGGAAGCGGCTGAGAAAGCCCTGGCCCTTGCGAGGCAGCGCGCGCTCTCGGGCTCTTGGGACCTCCTGATCCTCGATGAGATCAACAATGCGGTTCATCTCGGCCTGCTCGACGTAAAGGACGTCTTGGACCTCGTCAGAAACAAACCCCCGAAGCTCCATATGATCCTCACCGGCCGCGACGCGCACCCCGACCTCATCGCTGCCGCGGACCTCGTGACCGAGATGCGGGTCGTCAAGCACCCTTACGACGCAGGCGTGCCGGCCCAAAAGGGGATCGACTACTGAGCCGAATTGACTTTGAAATTTTAACATGCTAACATATTAATTGCCATGATCAGAGGAAACAACCCGCATCGCCATCCGGTGAAAACCGGCGCCGCGACGCTGACCATTGAAAATGAACGTTCCCTGCCGAGTCTTTACGGCGATCTGGACAAGAACCTCAGGCTCATCGAAAACACCTACGGGGTTATGGTAAATGCGCGGGGGAACAGGGTCCAGATCGAGGGAGACGAGAAGGCCGTTGCAAAGGCCGAACAGCTCATTCGGCAGCTTGCCGATATGCTCGCGCAGGGCATCATCAGCCGGAAAGACGAAGTGAACTCCGCGATCCACGCATTTTCTTCCGATTCATCCGCGGCCCTGAAGGACATCTTCCAGAAGGCGATCCCGGTGTCGAGCAGGAAACGCCCCGTTTCTCCGAAGAATGAGACCCAGCGCAAATACATCGAAGCGATCAGAACAGATGATATTGTGTTCGGCATCGGCCCCGCCGGCACCGGCAAAACGTATCTTGCCATGGCCATGGCGGTCTCCTCGCTTCTCCGGCGCGAAGTGAGCAGGATCATCCTGGTGCGCCCCGCGGTGGAGGCCGGCGAAAAGCTCGGTTTTCTCCCCGGCGACTTATACGAGAAAATCAACCCCTACCTGCGCCCGCTCTACGACGCCCTCTACGACATGATCGAGACGGAGAAGGCCAACAAGCTTGTCGAACGCGGCGACATCGAGATCGCGCCGCTCGCCTTCATGCGCGGCCGGACGCTGAATGATTCGTTCATCATCCTCGACGAGGCG
>DASWAB010000008.1:0-2752 GCA_036391375.1 Nitrospirota bacterium | reverse complement strand
CGTCCGTGAAGAGCGTCAGTACACGGCCGGGGATCTTGAACGCCACGTCCACTTCGGTCACTTCCACGTTCCCCGAGAGGGAGAGAACGTCCTTGTCCCGCCCATTGCCGGCCCTTCTGATCAGAATGCCAACGACAACGGCTACGAGAAGGATCGCTGCGGCTATCATCAGTCTTTTTTTCATGCGAGCCTCGCCTGTTCCGGCCGTATTAATTTCTCAAAATTTTTCCATGCCCTTTCGGCTTCCTTCCCGAGTGAAAAAGAAAACCCGCCCAGCGACCAGCGAAAGGCGAGCCCCTGGATCATGGCCATGAACATCAGGACCGTGGTCAGGGGCTCGATGTCCTTCCGGATCGCCCCGGCCTTCTGGCCGCTCCTCATCAAACCCGCGAGCCTGCCGGAGACCATGCGCATGGTCCCGAAGATCCTTTCCCGCAGGCGCCGATGCACATGAAGCTCCTCGGAGAACATCAGGCGGGGGATCCCCCCGTTCTCTTCCATGAGCTTTATCTGAAGAGTAAAGAACCGCTTCAGCAGGCCGACCGGTTCGGAGCCGTCCGCCAGCGCTTTTTCGAGGTTCTTTTCAATCAGGTCCTGCACCTGGCCCACGGTCGCCAGGTAGATATCGTCCTTGTTCCGGAAATGCCGGTACAGATTGGCCTCCGAGATCCCCACCTCGCGGGCGAGGGCGGACGTGGTGAGGCTGCTCACCCCCTTTTGGGCGGTTATCCTGAGCGCAGCCTGCATGATCTGCTCCCGCCTGACGTCTCCCTTCACCCTCACGGTCGCTTTCAACACCGCCATAGCGCCCTCCCTTCCATAATGTAAGTGAATATTTACTTACATTATAGCCAGGAAACAGACCGGCGTCAAGATAATTTTTCCGGGGTTCGGGAAGAACGCGGGAACAGGCTGTTTTGGCGTGCTATACTGAATATAAATTGAATATAAATGTCCCCGTCTCATCCGGGAATATCGCATTATTTTGCTTTGTCCCAATCCAATGCTCCATGCACGAAGGGAGGACGCCATGGGAAGCAAACGGTTTGTTCTATTTTTATTCGCCTTGCTGGTATTCGCGCAGGCAAGCCGCGCCGACACCGGCACGGACGCGATTTCCACCGAGCGGCTGAGCCCTGAAACACAGGCCTGCATCGCCTGTCATGCCCAGTTTACGCCCGGCATCGTCCGTGACTGGCACACCAGCAGGCACGCAAAAACGGCGCCGTCCGAGGCCGTGAAAAAACCGGCCGTCGAGCGGCGGATTTCCGCGGAAGGCCTGCCCGATGGCCTTTCCAGATACAAAGTCGGCTGCTTTGAGTGCCACAGCCGGAACCCCCAAAAGCACAAGGACAACTTTGAACACATGGGGTTCAGGATCAACGTCATCGTCAGCCCCGAGGACTGCAGGACCTGCCATCCCCTGGAAGCTACGCAGTTCTCCGGAAGTAAAAAGGCATACGCGTACAAAGACCTGATGGGGAACCCGGTCTACCATGCCCTTGTGGACGAGCTGACGGGCGTCAAAAAGCTGGTGAAGGGGAAAATAACAACGGAAAAGCCTTCGGATAAAACGCTGCACGAAAGCTGCCTCGGCTGCCACGGCACGAAGGTGGACGTCAAGGGAATGAAGCAGGTCGCAGTCGCATCCGGCGAGATCTCCGTTCCGGACTTGACGAACTGGCCGAACCAGGGCGTGGGCAGGGAAAATCCCGACGGCAGCCGCGGCGCCTGCACGGCCTGCCATCCCCGGCACAGTTTCTCCATCGAGGTCGCCCGGCAGCCCTATACGTGCGCGCAATGCCATCTCGAACCCGACGTGCCGGCCTGGGACGTGTACAAAGAGAGCAAGCACGGAAATCTTTTCTTTTCAAAGTTCAGAGAATGGAACCTGAACGCCGTGCCCTGGACCGCGGGCAAGGACTTCACGGCGCCCACCTGCGCGGCCTGCCATAACAGCCTCGTGGTCTCCCCTTCCGGCACGGTAGTCGCCGAGCGGACGCACGACTTCGGTTCGCGGCTCTGGGTCAGGCTCTTCGGCCTGATCTACAGCCATAACCAGCCTCTTTCCGGCGACACCACCGTGATCAAAAACAGGGACGGGCAGCCGCTGCCGACGACCTTCGCGGCCGTGCCCGCCTCGGAGTTCCTGATCGACAAGCAGGAGCGGGAAAAGCGGCAGGGCCGCATGAAGGCCCTGTGCAACGCCTGCCACAACAGGGACTGGATAAACGGGCACTTTGCCAAACTCGAAAATACGATCAGCGAAACGGACGCCATGACCAGAACGACGACGGACCTGATGATGATCGCCTGGAACAGCGGCCTGGAAGACAAGGGCAACCCCTTTGACGAGCCCATTGAACAGCGGTGGCTGAAGCAGTGGCTGTTCTACGCGAACGCCACCCGCTACGCGTCCGCCATGACGGGCGCGCCCGATTACACGGCCTTCAAAGAGGGCTGGTGGGAGATGACGAACAATCTCGCCGAGATGAAGGAAATGATCGACATCAAGGCGGCGAGGAAAAAGAAGGGGCCGGAGAAGTGAGCTCTTATTAAAGCAGCCGTAAAAGCGATTCCGGTCGCCGTCAATCCCGAAATATGTTCTGTTGTTCGTTGCCGCGGCACGTGACGTGATAAACCGCGGGGTGTTCTATGCGAAGGGGGCGAGCCACGAGATATAATAGCAAAAAAAGTGCAATGCAAGGCCAGTAAAAGAATTTATTTAATGGTGAGCATTCAATCCGGCAAG
>DASWAB010000007.1:0-3798 GCA_036391375.1 Nitrospirota bacterium | reverse complement strand
CCCCCACGCGGCGTTGCTGCGTCAGGCTTTCGCCCATTGCGCAATATTCCCCACTGCTGCCTCCCGTAGGAGTCTGGACCGTGTCTCAGTTCCAGTGTGGCTGATCGTCCTCTCAGACCAGCTACCCATCATAGCCTTGGTGGGCCATTACCCCGCCAACTAGCTAATGGGCCGCGGGCTCATCCTCAAGTGGTAGCTTATAAATAGAGGCCACCTTTTACCCCAGGAACTTTGGTCCCCGTGGTCTTATTCGGTATTAGCCCCGCTTTCGCGGGGTTATCCCAAACTCGAGGGCAGATTACCCACGTGTTACTCACCCGTGCGCCACTTTACAATCTGTATTGCTACAGACTTCTCGTTCGACTTGCATGTGTTAAGCACGCCGCCAGCGTTCGTTCTGAGCCAGGATCAAACTCTCCAAAAAAATCTGATCCTTTATGCAATGTTACTCAAGGTAACTTGACTGTTTCTTACTCAAAACCCGCCACTTCCAAAGGCGTGTGAACCCTTGGAAGTTATGCACCTATTTAGTTTTCAAAGACCATGTTTCCGCATACTTCGCAGAATACTTATAATAACGAATTGATCCGTATTTGTCAAGAACTTTTATTCAGTTTTCAAAAATTATCTACTGCCTGCATTGCTCGGATGGTATTTAAGAACTTCGAGGTTTTGCCCGAGGTTATTACCGCCGAACGAAGGCTGCAATTTATCAGAATCCCTATTTCCTGTCAAGACTTTTTTCGTTGAAAAAGAAAAATTTTTACTTCTTTGGAATGATCTTTACAAACCGCTTCTTCCCGACGCGAAGGATATACTCTCCCGCTTGCAGTTCCGCATCAATATCTTTTGCCGGCGCTTCATTGACCTCAACCGCATTCTGCTGGATCAATCTTCGCGCCTCTGAATTGCTTTTTGCCGCCCCGGCGAGCGCGATAATCTTCGCAAGCTTCATCCGGTCGCCTTCCCAGGCGACTTCGACAACGGGAATATCATCCGGAAGATTTTTCCTGCTGAATACTTTCTCAAACTCCTGCCGCGCCTTCGCGCCTTCACCTTTGCCGCAGAACCGGTCCGTTAATTCCAATGCGAGGCGCTTTTTCGCCTCCATGGGATGAAGCGCTCCGGACTTGATGTCGGCCTTGATCTTGTCGAGATCAGCAAGCGTGACCGCGCTCACGAGCTCGTAGTACTTGATCATTTTATTATCGTCGATTCGCATCACCTTGCCGAAAATTTCACCGGCCGGCTCGTTGATGCCGATGTAATTCCCCAGGCTCTTGCTCATTTTATCACTGCGGCTATCGAACCCCTCAAGGAGCGGCATCATGACGATGGACTGGGGTTCCTGCCCATACTCTTTTTGCAATTCGCGCCCGACGAGAAGATTGAACTTCTGGTCCGTGCCCCCCAGTTCAACGTCAGCCTTGAGTGCCACGGAATCGTAACCCTGGATCAAAGGATAGAGAAATTCATGAATACTGATCGGTAACTGCGATTCGTAGCGTTTCTTGAAGTCTTCACGCTCGAGCATCCGGGCCACGGTATGTTTTGCGGCAAGCTGGACCATGTCCGACGACGACATCTTCGCCATCCACTCGCTGTTGAAAACAATCGTCGTTTTTTCACGGTCCAGAATTTTAAAAATCTGCGCCTGGTAGGTTTTTGCGTTTTCCAGGACTTCTTCGCGCGTCAGGTGTTTGCGGGTCTCGGACTTGCCGGTCGGGTCTCCGATCATGCCCGTGAAATCTCCGATGAGGAAAATGACCTCATGACCGAGTTCCTGGAACTGGCGCATCTTGTTCAAAAGAACCGTATGGCCGAGATGGATGTCCGGCGCGGTTGGATCAAAGCCGGCCTTGACCCGCAGCGGCCGGCCTTTTGCGGCAGCCGTCGCGAGCTTCTTCAGGAGATCGTCTTCCACGATGATCTCCACGGCGCCGCGCCTTATGATTTCAAGTTGTTCTTTTGCTGAAAGCATATACTGTAAACCATTATAACACGAATAATTGGTTTATTTGGCCAAGCATTTTAATCCGCGTTATCAGCGCCCATTTTTATGGCCGGCTTTGCTTCTTTACCAGGTCTTCCACGATCTTCGTCATCAGCGGATGCGTTCCCACATAATCGGTCACGCGGATATCGATCTCCGGATGCTGTTTTTTTGCCTTTACCACGAACGCAGGGAGATCCTTCGTCACATGGACGCCGGGCTGCATGAAAAAAGGAACGATCACGATTCGATCCGCCTTCTTCCGGAGGCACCGCCGCAAGGCATCCTCTATCGTGGGAGAGGCGTATTGCAGGAACGCATGCTCGACGATCTCATACCTGCCGCCCTTCTTCACCTCTGAGGCGATCTTCACGATCGCGCCGGCGGCGCCTTTGCTCCTGCTCCCATGACCGAGAATGATAACGGCAGTCTTCAAAAAAACCCCCGTCCGTGCAAGGACGGATTTTTCTATCACAGCCGGCCGTAAAAGTCAATTTTATTATTGACAAGAAAAAACAACGTGCGGTAAATTACTGATGGTTTATTAATGCTGCTTTCACTTTCAACAGGGGGAGCCATGGAAGAAAAGGAATTCATCATACGGGATCGGAGGGCGGCCTCATCTGAAGACGGGGAGGAAACTGCCAAAGAAACCTCACCCCGGTCTGATGCCGGGGCGGAATCGGACGCGCCGGGAAAGGAGGAGACCAAAGCCGCAGCGCCCCTTCCCGAGCTCGACTTTTCGTCCTTTCTCCTTTCTCTCGCCACATCCGCGCAGGTGAGCCTGGGAAACATGCCGAACCCCCAGACAAACCTGCAAGCTCAAAACCTGCCGGCGGCAAAGCAGATGATAGATATTATCGGGCTGCTCAAGGAGAAAACAAAGGGCAACCTCGATCAGGAGGAGCTGCTGCTGGTCGATTCAATCCTTTACAATTTGCGCATGCAATACGTCAGGGCCGTAGAGGGCAAAAAGTAAAACGGCGGGCAGGGTCCCCGCCGTCCCCCAGAATTTATTTTTTCTTCGCCGTTTTCTTTTTGGCGACTTTCTTTGTTCCGCATTTCGATCCCGCCTTGTGGCTCTTTCCGCAGGCCATGCTATCACCTCCTTTCCCGCTCAGGGCCGGCGCCGTCAGGAAGCTGTCCAGGAAACGAGCGGCTTGCTCACGCCGAGACCCCCTTCAGGATCAGTTCGGCGTCCTGCACATCTTTACGAATCTGCCGTACCAGTGAGTCGGCGTCGGGGAACTTTTCCTCTCCGCGAAGCCGCTTGACAAACGCAACCTCCATCCGCCTCCCGTACAGGTCCCCTTCAAACGTAAAGAGATAAACCTCGATAGAAACCGGCCCTCCCTGAAAGGTCGGCCGCACCCCGATTGACGCCACTCCCTTGAACCAGCGGCGGTCGACTTCGGCAAGCACGGCATACACGCCGTATGCGGGGAGGAGTTCGTTGGCCGTGCGCAGATTAGCGGTCGGAAAGCCGAGCACGCGGCCCCGATGAGAGCCGTGCACCACGTCCCCCTCGATTGTGTAGCGCCTGTTGAGGAACGTCGCCGCCTCCTGCACCCGCCCGCTTGATATCAGATCACGGATCACGGAACTGCTTACGACCGCGCCGTTCACCCGGATCGCCTCCACGACGCCGACTCTGAACCCGTAGACGCCGCCCATGCGCTTCAGCGATTCGATGCCGCCTTCGCGGCCTTTGCCGAAGGCGTAATCATAGCCGACATACACTTCTCTGACTCCTATTTTTTTGTGGAGCACCTCGCGGGCGAAGTCGTCCGGGTGCTGGTCCGCAA
>DASWAB010000006.1:0-3606 GCA_036391375.1 Nitrospirota bacterium | reverse complement strand
GATACACAAAAAGCCCGACTGAGACAATGCCGCCTATCCAGTAGAACAGTTCCATTAATTAATTCTCCTCTGCTCATTGATGAGCTTTTAAACGCGAAACATCCTGCACTAAAGAGCGCCGTCGTGGTCCGATGAACAGATAGCTGCTGTCGTTTTCTGTCACTGAAGAATTTATAGCACATTCGATAATTAAATTGCTGCTAAGATTGAAGACAAATAAATTAAAATTTCATAAAGACGTTTTGTGCATTTTCAGAGAAAGACCGGCAATGAGCAGAATAGATGCAGGATGGCAATTGAAACAGCTAAGGGAATACGCGTCCAGGCATAAAAAAACCGGGACCCTCGAAAGAGGGCCCCGGCTCGCGCGCACCTGGTCAGGGAAGGCTGATTAAATGTCGTAATACAGGAAGAACTCGTAGGGATGGGGCCGGAGCCGGAGGGCGTCCACTTCCTTGGTCCTCTTGTAGTTGATCCACATCTCGATGGCGTCCTTGGTGAACACGTCGCCCTTCAAGAGGAAGCTGTGGTCTTCTTCGAGGTTGTTCAGGGCCTCTTCGAGCGAGCCCGGCATGGACGGCACGTTCGCCAGTTCTTCCGGCGCCATATCGTAGATGTCCTTGTCCAGGGGCTGGCCCGGATCGATCTTGTTCTCGATGCCGTCCAAGCCCGCCATCAGCATGGCCGCGAAGGCCAGATAGGGGTTGCACGAGGGATCGGGGAAGCGGACCTCCGCGCGTTTGGCCTTCGGGTTCGCGCTGTACATGGGAATGCGGATCGAGGCCGAGCGGTTCCGGCTGGAATAGGCCAGATTCACCGGCGCCTCGAAGCCGGGCGTCAGGCGCTTGTAGGAGTTCATCGTCGGGTTCGTGAAGGCCGCAATCTTCTTCGCGTGCTTGAGGATGCCGCCGATATACCATAGGGCGAGCTGCGAGAGGCCCGCGTACTGGTCGCCGGCGAAGAGGGGCTTGCCGCCCTTCCAGATGGACTGGTGGGTGTGCATGCCGGACCCGTTGTCGCCGAAGAGCGGCTTGGGCATGAAGGTCACGGTCTTGTTGTGGCGCTTGGCCACGTTCTTGATGATGTACTTGAAATACATGACCTGGTCGGCGCACTTGACCAGAGAGTTGAAGCGGATGTCGATCTCGGCCTGGCCTGCGGTCGCCACCTCATGGTGCTGGCGCTCCACATAGATGCCCACCTTCTGCATCTCCTGCACCATCTCGGTCCGGATGTCCTCCTGCGAGTCGATGGGCGGGACCGGGAAATAGCCTTCCTTGTGGCGGGGCTTGTAGCCCAGGTTCGGGTTCTCGACGCGGCCCGAGTTCCAGATGCCCTCGACCGAGTCGATGTGGTAGTAGCCGGAGTGCGAGTTCTGGTCGAAGCGCACGTCGTCGAAGATGAAGAACTCCGGCTCCGGGCCCATGTAGCAGGTGTCGCCGATGCCCGTGGACTTGAGGTACGCCTCGGCCTTCTGCGCGATGTGGCGCGGGTCGCGCGTATAGCGCTCCTTCGTGATCGGGTCAACGATATTGCAGATGAGCGAGAGCGTCGGGAACTGGGTGAAGGGGTCCATCACCGCGGTCTCCGGGTCGGGAACTACCAGCATGTCCGAGGTGTGGATGGACTGCCAGCCGCGGATGCTCGATCCGTCGAAGCCCAGGCCGTCCTCGAAAATGCCCTCGGTCAGTTCGTCCACAGGCACGGAAAAGTGCTGCCACAGGCCCGGGTAGTCCATGAACTTGAAGTCCACCATTGCCGCTTTGCTCTCTTTTGCCAGCTTTATTACTTCCTTCGGTGTCATTTGTTCCTCCTGTTCTGAAATTCGCGCAGAGACCGTATCGGTCTTCCGTTTGTTTGCGTCTTTGGATTGTCGAACGATCGCGGATTTTTTGGAGACGGGGTTTCGGGCGCGCTTCTTTGTTCCGGGTTTCTTTTTTCCCTTCTTCATATGGCCGCTTCGCCCCGCTCCCCGGTGCGTATCCGGATCACTTCTTCGACAGCGGTCACGAAAATCTTGCCGTCGCCGATCCGTCCGGTCTTGGCCGCGGTCTCGATGGTCTCGATGATTTTGGGGACCAGGGTATCGGCGGCAATGATCTCCAGTTTCACCTTGGGCAGAAAGTCAACTACATATTCAGCCCCGCGATAGAGCTCGGTATGGCCTTTTTGCCTGCCGAACCCTTTTACCTCGGTGACGGTGATACCCTGAACCCCGATGGCATTTAGGGCGTCTTTTACTTCATCGAGCTTGAACGGTTTGATTACCGCCTCGATTTTTTTCATTTGAACTCCTCCTGATGATTTAAAGAGCAATTTTGATGCTAAAATGTAAGATTTGGATTTTCAATTGGTTGAGTTTCGTGAATGGAGGGGGCATTGCCCAATAAACAGGCAGCAGCCTAAAATTTAGGCAGTTTCAGCCTTTAACTTTTTCGTTTTTTTTAGTCTTTTCTTCCCGCTCGATTCTTTCCCCTTCTTCGAGGAACTTTGACGATATCTCTTTCTCAATATCGCCCTTCAATTGATCGAGCGAAATGAAACCGCCCTGCTCGAGCTCATTTATCTTGGCCGCAATATCCCGGTAGTTCCGGTCTATGTCATAAACAGTTTTGAACTCACTCAGCGCTTTATCAACGTACCCTGCGCCCTGACAGGCAAGGCCAAGATCGTAGTGCATTTCAATACGATGCCGGGCATCGAGTCCCTTGCGTTCCGAATAATCCAGTGCGCGCCGGATCTCTCCGATTGCGTTACGATACTCCCCTTTCTCCATATAACACAATCCGAGCATATACCGGCTCTGGACGAACTTCGGCTCGTTCTCGGGCGTCATGATCAATTCCGCGATGGCGTCGTCCAGAAGCCCCATTTCCTTATAGGCCACGCCAAGGTTGTAGTGGGTGTCGGCGTCCTCCTTCACCGCCTGCCGCTCAATCCCCTGCTTAAATTCCTCAAAGATATCATCGAGGCTCTGTTCCTCTTCAGCAGGCGCCGCTGGCCGCACGGGGGCGGTCATGCCGCCGCTTAATTCGTCTCGCAGCTCCGCTGCGAGATCAAAGAAATCGTCCGACTTGCCGCCCGTCTGCGGAGCCGAGTCCGGACTTTCCCTGTGGAGTTCCTCGCCCAGATCAAAGAAGTCTTCTTCCGTCTTTTTCGCCGGCTTGGGCGGAGGAGCCGTTTTTTCAAAGGCCTCCCGTTCTGCCCGGTGAGGCCCGAGTTTTGGCGTGGCAGGCGCTCCCCGTTGCGGCCGGGGCGGAGCGCCGATCTCCTCCTCGGGCGGGGCTGACGCTTCCGCCTTCTGCCTGAGCATCTGAATTTCCTGCATGAGAGAGCGGACTGCGTCCTGATCCGACGACGTCATTGCCATATCGCCTGCCGCCTTACCGGAGGAGGCGACATCCGTCTCCAGATCATCGACGGCCTCAGCAAGTTTCGAGAACTCTTCTGTATCCTCTTCCCGGCGCATGATTTCCGACAGTCTGTTGATCGCGCGTTTGTCGCCGGGGGTAAGCTCGATGATTTTTGCGTAGTGTCTCTTCGCTTCATCGAACAACCCCTGCTGAAAATAGAACTCAGCCTCGGCCCAGATTTCGTTGATGTCGC
>DASWAB010000005.1:0-3079 GCA_036391375.1 Nitrospirota bacterium | reverse complement strand
TTGATTTCATCGCGAAGGCGCCCGTTGACGGTCTGCAAATCCGCGGTCCGCTCTTGGAGCAGTTTTTCAAGCTGCCCGCGGTACCGCCGTAATTCTTCCTCGTATTTCTTCCGCGCTGAAACGTCCCGCAGGATGCCGATTGCGTGGCATTTTTCTTTATGCCTGTGGGCAGAAAGGGAAAGTTCGATGGGGAATTCCGCGCCGTCTTTTTTTACTGCCGTCAGTTCCAGTATTCCGCCGGCCATGATGCGCTCCCCCTTTTCCCTGAATCCGCTGAAGGCTTCCTCATACGCGTCACGGTGACGGCCGGGCGCCAGCAGGGCGCGAAGTTCCCTGCCGACGACCTCGCGGGCGGCATAGCCGTACATCTTCTCCGCTGCCGGGTTCCAGGACAGGATACTCCCCCGGTGGTCCATGATCGCGACGGCGTCCTGCGATGAGTCGCAGAGAGCCTGTAATATCCCCTCGCGCTCCCTCAATGCATCACGGGCGAGATTTCGTTTGCAAACAATCTTTGAGATGATTATTCCGCAGACAACAACGCCGGTAAAAATGAGCGTACGAACATACAACTCATGAAATGAAACGTGAAAAAGCAATGTGTCGAAAAAAGCGCCCTGCCGGAACAGGAAAGCGTCGATCGCCGATTCAACGGTCCAGATAAAAAAGGCGGCAGCGCCATAAAAAATGGTTATTTGGAGTTTATTATTCATAATATAACAAATTTTATATGTATTACCAATAATTTTTTGCAAAAATTGCACCAAAATGCTTCTCTTGTTTAATTCGATAGTTACACCGTAAATCACGAGGAAAATTGGGGAAAGAGTTGCCTACCTGTGAAATTAAATACATATTTTATCCCTGAAAGAGAAGGTGACGACAAAAAACAGCCTTACTGTCGATCGAGGTATAAGGCTACCGCATACCGGAACCGCTCAGATGCGCGGACGCACTGTCAAAAAAGATCAGGGACCAGCGGGCAACCCCGCGCTTGTAACGCATCTCACAGTGTGATATGATGCGTCCGTAAATTCGTATCACAAATCGATCACGAGGGAGATACTCCGAGTTATGCTGGAAAGGAAAACAATATCGGCAGCTCTTTTATTTCTGCTTACCGCCATCGCCGCCGATAGTATAGCGACGGCGGATGAGAAAGGGACGGCTGCAGACGCCGCGCCTCTGAGCGTCCAGTCGCACAACAGCGCGCCGAAAGAGGCTGACGTGGAATTCAACAGAGACTATCTCAGGGGATACTGGACGGATTTCAAGGACATCCTCACTTCGCCGGCGCGGTGGGATTCAGCGGACTGGACAAAAGCAGCCATCATAACCGGCATTTCGGTGGGACTGTTCACGCAGGACGATAAAATTCAGACCTGGGTGCAAAAACACAAAACGAGAGACACTTCTCATTATTCCGACACCGCAAAAAAAATAGGCACGTTTTCCATCCCCGCCGTCGCGGCGCTCGGCGCCTACGGTTATGCAGCCTCGGACGCAAAGGCAAAGACGACCTTTCTCTTGAGCACCGAAAGCTTCGTCGTCACCGGAGCGTTCGTGCAGTTTCTGAAGCGCTCCACCGGCAGGCACCGCCCCTATACCGGCGATAATCACGATACCTGGTCCGGCCCGAGCATTGCCGGGAAAAATGACTATCAATCGTTTCCCTCGGGCGACGCTTCATCCGCGTTTGCCATTGCGTCGGTCGTGGCTTCGGAATACGACAATCTGATAGTCCCCCCTCTTGTCTATACCGCCTCGACGCTCATCGCCCTCTCCCGGGTGCACAACAACGCGCACTGGTCGTCCGATGTCTTTGTCGGTTCCGCGATCGGCTATTTTACCGGCAAGGCGATTGTCTCCTCCCATCGGAAAAGCGGTCAGAACAGGGTAAACCTCGCGCCGATGATGATCGGAGAAGACATGGGCGCGGGTTTGGTGTATGCCTTTTAAAAAATAATTTTTCGCCGGGAGCAATGACGCCGCTTTCTGCCGGATGCCCGGTGACGTATCATGCCCTCTCCAGCACGACCGGAAGCGGAGAAGACTCCTCCAGCGCCTTGAGCGCGGCATCCTTCACCTGGTCCTTGCCGAGGTCTTCTTTTCCCGCCATCTCCTCGATATCGATCCTGACGACCCCGGTCATCTTCAATTTTTCCTCGGGGAACTCTCCGTAGCCGCCCTCGGGTTGATATTTTTCCATAAGGCGCATCAAGGCGGCCATTCTCTCTGAAGCGTCCTCAACAATGCGGGCCCTGCCCTTTATGATCACGCTCCGGAACAGATATTCGGCTCGGCAGGGGCTTCCCTTGCTTTTTACGAGCGCAATCGGCAGATCGACCTCGAAGCAAACGCGGTTGTCCCGCCTGATATCATCGAGCTTTTCGCCCTCCTTTGCCGTATGGAAGTAGATCCGCCCCCTGTCATAAGCGAAATTGAGCGGCTTGACCATGGGATAGCCGTCCCGCGCGATGGTGCCCAGCCTGCCTACGTGGCAGGCGTTCAGCAATCCGACGATTACCGTCTCGTCCTCGATCTTTTTTTTGTTCTGGCGCATCATCCGTTTGCTGCGCAAGATCCGCCTGGGAGCCATTGGGTGGCCCTGAAAATTCCTTCCCTGCAATTTGCCTGCTTAAATCCTTCTCTCGTATTCACAGAAGGGGCACCGCCAAGCCCGTTCCGCCTCGTGCCAATTCATTTTCTTACGGCAGGCCGGGCAAGTCTTTCTTTTGTTTGACGGCTGCTTGTGGGATGATGCCCGCATTGAGTCCGGGATTGTTCCTCTTATCGGTTCCTCGCCTTCGCTGGGAGACAAGGCCGTCAAAGAGGCGGCGGGGGCCGGAGGCATCTCGAACATCTCGGAATCCGGCATGAGTTTAGGCGTGTCCGTACGCTCGCTTTTTTCTTCGCTTTTCCGTTGAACTACTTCACCCCTTCCCGGCTCTTCGTGCGCGCATGAATAACAGATCCACATTTCTCCATCAGCGTGGAAGTTCATTCGACCGCCGCACATGGGGCATTTTTTCCCCGATCCCGTATCCTGCTGCGCAGGAGACTCGAATATTTCGCTTTT
>DASWAB010000004.1:0-3673 GCA_036391375.1 Nitrospirota bacterium | reverse complement strand
CGTGCGGATCGCCGGGGACCTGCACCTGGGCCCGCAGGATGTCATGCTTGCCGAGGCAATCGCGCTGTTTCATGACGTCGGCAGGTTTCCTCAATACCAGGAGTACCGGACCTTCGACGACAGCATTTCGGTGAACCACGCCGCAGTGGGGGCGAAGGTGCTGCTGGAGCGCGGGGTGCTGCGCGAACTCGCCAGGCGCCATCAGGACATAATCATCCGCGCGGTGACTTTGCACAACGTCTTTACCCTGCCCAAAGGGCTGGACGACGAGACCGCTTTTTTCGCCAGACTCATCCGCGATGCGGACAAGCTCGATATCCTGCGGGTGGTGATCGAGTATTTCGAGCAGGACGCAGGGAGCAGGGCCGAGGCGGTCGCTCTCGGACTTCCGGATCGGCCGGGATATTCAAACGAGGTGCTGTCCTGCCTGCTCCGGGGAGAGATGGCGCGGAAGGACGCGCTCACGACCCAGAACGACTTCAAGCTTCTGCAACTCGCCTGGCTGTACGACCTCAACTTCACCAGCTCATTCCGGATGATCGTGGAACGGAACTACATCCGAAAAATCGCCGACAAGCTGCCGCGGACCGATGAAATCGACCGTGCGGTAGAGCGCGTGCGCGGGCACGTCAGCAGAAGAGTGCGGGAAGGCTGATCGGCAATTATTTATCTTTACTCGCGGCCGTACTTTTTGGTAAGATAAATCCGCTGTTATTTTGCTTGCAATCGCAGCGCGCGTCACCATAAAGGAGCTTCATGAGAAACAACATCGTTTCCCTCGGGGCCGATGAACTGAGATACGAGATCCGCGAAATCGTGGCGGTGGCCAAGGAATTCGGCAAGCTCGGCGTAGAGATCGTCTGGGAAAACATCGGCGACCCGGTGCAAAAAGGGGAGAAGATCCCCGACTGGATCAAGGAGCTCGTGATCAGCGCGTCGAAGGAGGATTCCTCCTACGCCTATTCACCGACCAAGGGGCTCGAGGCGACCCGCGAGTTCCTGGCTCAGCAGGCGAACAAAAACGGCAGCGTCAGGATCACGAAAGAGGACATTATCTTCTTCAACGGGCTTGGCGACGCCATCGGCAAGATCTACGGCCAGCTCAAAAAAGAGTATCGGGTGATCGGGCCGAGCCCGGCCTACAGCACGCATTCCTCGGCCGAGGCGTCGCACGCGGGCGCGGAGTATATTTCCTATACCCTGGACCCGCGCCATCACTGGTACCCCGACCTTATCGACCTCCGGATGAAGGTCAAGTACAACCCGGCGATCTCCGGCATCCTCGTGATCAACCCCGACAATCCCACGGGCGCGGTCTATCCCGAGGATGTTCTGCAGGAGATCGCGGCCATCGCGAGAGAGTATGACCTTTTCATCGTGTGCGACGAGATCTATATCAACATGGCGTACAACGGGAAGAGGGCCGTGCCGCTTGCGGAGGTGATCGGCGACGGGTGCGGCATCGCGATGAAGGGGATCTCCAAGGAGCTCCCCTGGCCCGGCTCCCGGTGCGGATGGATCGAGGTCTACAACGCGAAGAACGACCCGGGTTTCGCCAAGTACGTGAAGAGCATCGTTGACGACAAGATGCTCGAGGTCTGTTCCACCACGCTTCCCCAGAAGGTCATCCCGAAAATCTTCGCGAACCCGCGGTTCAAGGAACACCAGGCGGCGAGAAACCGGATGTTCGAGCGGCGGGCGAATATCGCCTATGATTTGCTGAAGGACATCAAGGGCGCCGTCGTCAACCGGACGAACGGCGCCTTTTACATGACCGTCATGTTCGAGGAAGGCGCTTTGAACAGCCGGCAGTTCCTGCCGGTGGGAGACCGGGCCGTCCGTGAACTGGTCGAGAGGATAACGAACGGCGTCGCGCTCGACAAGCGCTTTGTCTATTATCTTCTCGCGACGACGGGGATTTGCGTCGTCCCGCTCACAGGGTTCAACTGCAGCCTGAAAGGATTCAGAATCACGCTCCTCGAATCCGACGATAAAAAGTTCGAGGGGATTTTCATGACCGTCCGGGACAAAATTACGGAATACCTCAAAAGCGCCTGAGCCGTTCCATCATTTGCCTTTCGTTCCCCATTTTATATTATCTTCCTTTCATCTTCCGGCCCGGTTCGACAACACCTCAAAATTTTTGATATGCTTTTTGTAGAAAAGGGATTCCCTCCTGATGCAACTATAGTTGGCTGCACAGGCTGTAGGGAAACGGAAAGGAGACAACCATGCGGTATCGTTTATTCGGAAAAACCGGCCTCTACGTCTCCGAGCTGTGCCTGGGGACCATGACCTTCGGAGGGAAAGGGCACTGGGAGGCCATCGGAAAACTTTCCGCGCCAGAGGCCGAGGCGCTTATCGGCACGGCGCTCGACTCCGGCGTGAACTTCATCGACACGGCGGATGTTTACTCCGAGGGGGAGGCGGAGAAGCACGTGGGCGCTGCGCTCGCCACGCTGGGCCGCCCGCGGGATCAGATCGTTGTTGCAACCAAGGTCCGCGGCAGGACCGGCCCGGGACCGAACGACACCGGCCTGTCGCGCAAGCACATCATGGCCTCCATCGACGCGAGTCTGCGGCGTCTCAGGCTGGATTACGTGGATCTCTATCAGATCCACGGCGTCGATAACGACACGCCCATCGAGGAGACCGTGCGTGCGCTCGCCGATGTCGTCGGAAGCGGCAAGGCGCGCTACGTGGGATACAGCAACCTGCCGGCCTGGCAGGCGATGAAGGCGCTCGCCTGCGCGGACGCGCACGATTTCGCGCGTTTCGTGAGCGCGCAGATGTACTACTCGATTGCGAGCCGCGACATCGAGCGGGAAGTCGTGCCGCTGCTTCAGGACCAGGGGCTTGCCCTGCTTCCCTGGAGCCCGCTTGCGGGCGGCCTGCTTTCGGGCAAGTTCGACCTTGAAACGCCCGGTCCGGTAGGGGCGCGGCGGACGTCCTTTGACTTTCCGCCCGTCGATAAGGAACGCGCGAAGAAAGTGCTCACCGTAATGCGATCTGTCGCCGAGGCCGCAGGCATCTCAGTTGCCCGGGTCGCGCTCGCCTGGCTCCTGACGCGGCCGTTCGTCACCAGCGTTATTATCGGTGCGAAGACGCGCGAACAGCTTGTGGACAATCTCGCCTCGAGCGACGCGCAGCTCTCTCCGGAGCATGTGGCCCGGCTCGACGCCGTGAGCGCGCTTCCGCCTGAGTACCCCGGCTGGATGGTCGAGCGGCAGCACCGCGACCGGCGGCCGCAGGCCGAGGCCAGGACCGAGGCCAGGAAGGCGGCGTAGGGCAGGGAGGAGTTATGAAAGCTATAAAAATTTCAAACTATGGCGATGCCAGTGTCCTGAAGCTTTCGGATTCTGAACCGAAGCCGGCGCCTGCGGCAGGCCAGGTCCTCGTAAAAATCCACGCAGCGGGCGTGAACTTCGTCGATACCTACCAGCGGAGAGGGGCCTATCCGGTAAAGCTCCCTTTTATTCCGGGATTAGAGGCATCCGGGGTGGCGGAAGCGGTCGGCGAAAAGGTCCCGGACTTCCGGCCCGGCGACCGGGTCGCCTATACCGGCCACCTCGGGAGCTATAGCGAGTACACGGCGATCGACAGCGACCGGCTGATCGCGTTGCCGGAGGAATTCTCCTTCGAGCAGGGCGCCGCGTTTCCCTTGCAGGGAATG
>DASWAB010000003.1:0-4948 GCA_036391375.1 Nitrospirota bacterium | reverse complement strand
CGGTGCAGTCGAGCGATCTGGCCTCGCCGGAGCTGGTGGCCCAGGTTGTGGAGCGCGTCAAGAAGTTCAACTTCGGACCGAAGGAGAAGGTCCCCAAGACCACTATTCTGTACCCGATTGATTTCCTGCCCGGAGGTTAGCGCCGCGACGCTGTTTCATAACCCAGCACAATCCAATGAACCGCAAAAGCCCCTTGAAAAAGGGGCTTTTTGTTTTTCTAAATTTCCCCGGCACTTCCTGCCATCAGAGCTGGCCGTACCTTTTCTGGATTTTTTAACAGCCGGGGGAAGTACAAAAGAAGTCACGCGCAAGGTAAAGGCGTTTTTAGGGCGGGCCCAATGCATTTGCCTCCCCGGCAAAGGAGCGCCCAGAGGCATGCGTCACCCTCAATACTGTTTCTGCTTCTTGAATCCATCGAACTATGCTAAGATAATATTATAACGGAGCAGAGGAGGCCGCCTTGATAAAAACAGCGGATATAAGCGAGAAGCTCGTCATGTATTTCATTGAGCACGGCATGCAGATCGTGATGGGGATCGGCATCCTCGTGGCCGGTCTGTTCTGCGCGCGCTGGGTGGGGAATGCCGCGCGGCGCTGGCTTGAGAAACATAAGCTCGAACCGCAGGTCCGTCAGTTGATTACCAAGCTGATACGGCTCCTCGTATTCGTTGTGTTTGCCATTATGGCGCTGGGTCAGATGGGCGTTCAGATCACCCCGCTGCTCGCCGGCATCGGCGTCGCAGGCGTCGGGTTGAGCCTTGCCATGCAGAGCGTCCTCGGCAATCTCGTCGCCGGCCTCAACATCATCTTTACCAAGCCGTTTACGGTCGGAGAATACATCGAGCTGCTCGGTGTGTACGGGCAGGTCCAGGACATCTCCCTGTTTTCCACCACCCTGCTGCATGCGGACAACTCACGCGTGGTGGTGCCGAACCGCAAGATCGTGGGAGAGATCCTGCATAACTACGGCGAGATCCGCCAATTGAGCCTGTCGGTCGGCGTTGCCTACGATGCCGATATCAGGCTCGCAATAGCGACGGTCAATGCGATCCTGGACGGGAACCCGAGAGTGCTGAAGGACCCCGCGCCTGTTGTCGGCATTTCCCGCCTCGCCTCTTTCTCGGTCGTCATCTCGATCCTGCCGTGGGTGGCGGTCCCTGATTATTTTGTGGTGCAGACAGAGGTCAATCAGGCGATCATTGAACAGTTTGCGCGGAACGGGATACGCATACCGTTCCCGCAGCGGGAACTCCGGATCATAGGGCCGGGACAGACAGAACCCGCATAAGAGGGCGCATGCTGAAATCATTTCTCTCTCCGGCGTTCATAAAAAAGGCCTTAAAGATACTCGCTCTTCTCACGGCGGTCATCGCGGTTATGGGATTTCTCGTGCTTCCCGCCGTACTCAGGCCGGTCCTTGAGAGGAAGATAGCCGAGACGATCCATCGCAGGGTCTCCATCCGCAGCATATACTTCAATCCCTTCACCCTCGCCGCAGCGCTCAAGGGGGTGACGATCAGCCAACGGGACTCTTCCGAGGTCATGCTGTCCTTCGACGAGTTCTACGTGAACGTGCAGGCCGCTTCCGTGGCCAAGGGCGGCCTTATCGTCAGCAGGGTGCGCCTGGTCAGACCATACCTGAATATTACGAGGAATAAGGACCTTACCTATAACTTCAGCGACCTGGCGGCAGCCGCCCCGGAGGAGCCAAAAGAGAAAAAAGAGAAGAAGCCTTTCAAGTTCTCGATCAACAATATCGAAGTAAAGGACGGCAGCGCCGACTTCACCGATGCCCCGAGGAACACCCGCCATGCCGTGCGGGACGTGTATATAGCGGTGCCGTTTCTTTCAAATTTTCCCTATTACCTCTCGTCCTATGTCGAGCCCTCCCTCCGGGCGACGGTCAACGGCACCGTGATCGCGCTCAAGGGGAAGACCATGCCGTTCAATGAATCCCTGGAGACGGCAGTGGACATCGATTTGAAGGACATCGACCTGCCGCACTACCTGGCGTACAGCCCGGTCCCGCTCAATTTCAAGCTTCTTTCCGGCAGCATGGACGTGCGGGCCACCTTATCGTTCCAGCAGTTCAAAAACCGTCCGCCCGCCGTCTCGATCAGGGGCGTGGTCGCCTTAAAGGACATCAGGCTGGCGGACATGCATAAAAAGCCGCTCGTGGAACTCCCCTTGTTCCAGGTCTCATTCCTCCCCTCCGATCTGCTGGAGAAAGCGGTCCATTTTTCGGATATCAGCCTGCGCGCACCCAAGATATATGTGGAGCGCGATCAGCGCGGTGAACTGGACATTCTGAAAGCCTTTGCGCCTGAAAAGTCGGCAGCCACGGACAAACAGGGCGCTGCCCCTCCAAAAGCGGGGCCCGCAGACGAGGCCCCGCTCCCGCTCGTTGATATCGACGCCTTGTCGGTACAGGACGGCATGGTGCGCTTCACCGACTGGCAGCCTGTCGCAGCCCCCCCTGGAGCGGAAGAGACCGCGGAAGAGACCGGCCGGGAACCTGCCAGACTCCTTGTTGACAGGATAGCGCTCAAAGGCGGATCGCTCTCGACACGAAAAGACAGCAAAGGCACGCTGGAACTTTCCCTGAATATTAACAGGAAGGGGCTCCTCCGGATAGCGGGGGCCATGGGACTGAACCCGCTGGATCTTGAGGCGTCGGTGAATATCGGCGATATGGCCTTGACGCCGTTCCAGCCTTACCTTGCGCAAAAGGCGGACGTCCTCCTCACGGACGGCAGGTTTTCCACGAAAGGTACGGCGCGCATCAGGGCCGGGGCCGCACAGGGCGTTTCCGCCTCGTACCGCGGCAGCGCCTCTCTGAGCCGCCTTGCGGCGCGCGACAGCCGGAACAACGAGGAGCTCCTGTCCTGGAAACTGTTGCGGTTCGACAGGATCGACGCGGAGATCAATCCGCTCTCGCTCAAGATAAAAACGATCTCGCTCAGCGACTTTTTCGCCAGCATCGTCACCGAAGAGGACGGCGGCCTGAACCTTCAAAAGATCCTGAAAAAAGAGCCGGTCTCAAATGAAAGACCCGCTGAAGAAAAAAAGGAAGAAGCGCCGTCTGCCGGTTCCGGGCCCCCTCCTGACATCGCTATCGGGCAGGTGCTGATCGCGAGCGGCAGGGTCAACTTCATCGACAGGCATGTAAAACCGATGTACACGGCAAACCTTCTTGATATACACGGAAAGGTGTCCGGCCTGTCCTCGAAAGAGGACCTTATGGCGGAGGTCCTGCTGCAGGGCTCGTTCGACCAGTACGCGCCCCTCGTGATCGAGGGAAAGATCAATCCTCTGCGGAATGACCTGTTCGTTGATCTCAAGGCGGATTTCAAGGACATGGAACTGAGCCCGTTGACGCCCTATTCCGGCACGTATATCGGCAAGGCTATCGAGAAAGGCAAGCTTTCGTTCGACCTCCAGTACCATATCGTCCAAAAGAAACTGGACGCCAAGAATGGCATCTTCATCGATCAACTTACGCTGGGCGGGAAGATAGACAGCCCCGAGGCGACGAAATTGCCGGTGGGCCTCGCGATATCGCTGCTCAAGAACCGGAAGGGGGAGATCAGGCTTGACATTCCGGTGTCGGGAAAGACGGACGATCCCGAGTTCAGCGTCTGGCGGATCGTCCTGAAGGTGCTGGTGAACCTGCTCACGAAAGCCGCGACCTCGCCGTTCTCCCTGCTCGGCATGCTGGGAGGAGGGGAGGACCTGGGGTATGTGGAGTTCGACTACGGCGCGTTCGGCGTGACCGAACAGAACGCAAAAAAAATAGAAGCCCTGGCGAACTCACTCTATGAAAGGCCGGAGCTGAAACTGGAGATAACCGGTCACGCAGACCCCGCCAACGACGGCGAGGCGCTCCGGGCGCTGCGCATGAAGAACCTGATAGCCGCCCAGAAGCTGAAAGACCTGCCCCGGACGGATGATCAGACGGTTTCGCCGGAATCGGTGCAGGTGAGCGCCGCGGAATACCCGGTGTATCTCAAGAAGGCGTACAAGAGCGGAAAGTTCCCCAAGCCGAGGAACATGTTCGGCATCGCCAAGGACCTCCCGGACGCCGAGATGGAAAAGCTGCTCCTGGCAAGCATCCGGATAACCGATGACGACCTGCGGCAGCTTGCTTCGACGCGGGCGCGGACCGTCAGGGAGCTGATCCTG
Source organism: Nitrospirota bacterium (assembly GCA_036391375.1). GTDB lineage: Bacteria > Nitrospirota > UBA9217 > UBA9217 > UBA9217 > DASWAB01. The sequence goes on along the minus strand of DASWAB010000003.1, from coordinate 766 downwards.
AATTCTCACAAGGTCGAGCCGGAACGCATATTCCTGCTGGAGCCGAAAGCGCTTCTGCCGGAAGAGAAGGATAAGCTCAGGAACAGCCGGGTGGACTTCTCGCTCAAATAGCCCCCCCCTCCGCCGCGCGCTCAGGGGCGGCATGCAGGAGGCCCCGAAAATCCGCCCCCGATCTTTTCAGCCGGGCGGGTCACGCCGCCCCGCGCAAGAGGGACCGGACCGTGCCGATCAGTTCAGGGATGTCCAGGGGCTTGTCAATGTAGGGAACATCCATGCCGAGCTCCCCCGTGGCGGAAACGGGCCCGCATGCGCTCATCACGATCACCGGAATCTCCGGATGGTTTTCCGCCGTACGCAGCGTGAGTTCCAGCCCATCCATGACGGGCATGCGGAGATCCGTAATGAGCAGGTCTATCGGCATGGTATCCATGATCGCCACGGCCTGCTCGCCGTTTTCCGCCGTGAAGACGGCAAAATTGCGGTCAGTCAGTCTGAGCATTTCCGCGAGACTGGACAGAAAGACCGAATCATCATCTACCAGCAGTATGTGCTTCATGTTCCGTTCTTGGTCGCGCACGACTGCATGCCCGCCGGCGTGTATCCGCCCCCTGAAGCAGCCTCGCATGGTGTTTCCTCTTCTTCGGCCCCCCGCTTGCCGCATCCCTGGACAAAACCGGCTCGCTCTCCGGAGCCCGTTATTGTATCGCTTCATCGCCTACAGAACGTCGCTTAGTTCAAGGTTGTGGGACTTCATGGAAAGCTTGAG
>DASWAB010000002.1:0-4662 GCA_036391375.1 Nitrospirota bacterium | reverse complement strand
CTGGCTTATTAATAAATTTGTAGACAGGGGCGCTGAATTCTATTTCGTGCCCCCTGAAAAGGTGCTGGCCGAGGCGGAGCGTCTCGGAGCGATTCCCTTTGATGTGCCGAACGTGGAACTGGGCCACCACGGCAAAGAATGTTCGTTCGACGCGATCATCAAAAAATATGGTCTTGTGGATGATCCCGCTCTGGCGCTCCTTGCCCGGATCGTGAACGGCGCGGACACGGACAACAGCCTCTACCGGCAGCCGGAAGGCCCGGGGCTGAATGCCATTGCGGAAGGGTTCAGGCATCTGGGCCTAGCCGACGATCACGACGTCAACAAGGCGGAATGGATCGTGTACGACGCGCTGTATGCCTATTGTAGGGAAATGATTGCTAAGGGGAAGTTCTATGGCGCATTCGCGGCTTGACGTTGCGCTCCTTTTCATCGCGAGGTGCCTGCGCATGTTCGCATACGGCGCGCTCTCCGTGGTCCTGGCTCTGTATCTCCACGAAATCGGGCTAACTGGCGCGGCGATCGGACTTCTCTTTACGCTTACGCTCGCGGGAGACGCCGGGATATCGCTCTGGATCACGACCACCGCGGACCGGATCGGAAGAAAAAAAATGCTGCTTCTCGGCGCAATGCTCATGGTCCTTGCGGGAATAGTCTTCAGCCTGACGGGAAACAGTATTTTGCTCATGCTCGCGGCAATCATCGGGGTCATCAGCCCGAGCGGGAACGAGATCGGCCCTTTTCTCGCCCTCGAACAAGCGGCACTCTCACAACTGCTCCCGTCCGATAAAAGAACGAAAGCGTTTGCCTGGTACAGCCTCGCGGGATCTTCTGCGACTGCCGCGGGGGCGCTCGTCGGCGGTTTTTTGTCGAAATTCCTGACGCAGGCGGGGCATGCGGAAATTGATTCTTACCGGGCGGTCGTAATCCTGTACGCCGCGTGCGGCATCGTTCTCGTCCTGCTGTTCCTGAACCTTTCGGAATCCGTCGAGGCTCCGGCAGCGCCGGCTTCTGCGCATCTCGTTCTCGGGCTGCACGGGTCAAAAGGCGTAGTCATGAAGCTCTCCGGCCTCTTCGCCCTGGATGCCTTCGCCGGCGGGTTCGTGATCCAGAGTATGGTCTCTTACTGGTTCCATATCAAATACGGCATTGACGCGGGGATCATCGGCGGTATCTTTTTCGGCGTGAACATTCTGGCCGGAATTTCCGCGCTGCTCTCCGCCAGAATCGCAGGCCGCGTCGGGTTGATCAATACCATGGTCTTTACGCACATCCCGTCGAATGTTCTTCTCTGCCTCGTGCCGGTGATGCCGAGTTTGAATCCGGCCATTGCCATGCTTCTGCTCCGCTTCAGCATTTCCCAGATGGACGTCCCCGCTCGCCAGTCATATACCATGGCCGTGGTCTCGCCCGGCGAGCGGGCCGCGGCATCCGGGATCACCGCCATCGCCCGTTCCATCGGTGCCGCTGCCTCGCCTGCTTTAAGCGGCGTCCTTATCGCTGCGCCGGCCATGATCAGCGCACCTTTTTTTATCGCGGGCGGTCTCAAAATCATCTATGACCTCCTGCTGTACCGAAGCTTCAGGAAAGTCGACGTGAGGTGAAAAATTCATTGGCGAAAATATAGCTCTGCTATAATAAATGGTGAAGGCTTTTGTCGGCAACGCAAGTTAACTTCCGAAAGAGATAGGAGATTCCCATGGCAAACGGAGCGATGTGCCCGATAGGAGGATTGGAAAAGCTGCTGGTGGCGACGGACCGCTCTGTGTACAGCGAGGGAGCCGTGCGGGAGGCAATCAAGTTCGCCAAAACGTGTTCGAGCAGGCTCACGGTGCTGTCAGTGCTGGAGTCGAATCCGGAGTATGAGACCATCGGTTCGAAGTTCTTCGAACAGGAGGAAAAAGAGGCGAAAGACCATCTGGAATCCGTAAAAACGCGGGCGCACGCAGAAGGCGTCGAGTGCGATACAGCGCTGCTCGAAGGCGACGCCCCGGACAAATCCATTGTCGAGCTGGCGGCGCAGAAGAGGGCCGATATGATCATCATCGGCAGACGGGGCAGAAAAGGCCTGGCGAAGGCGCTGATGGGAGAAGTCGCCTCGAAGGTCATTGCTCACGCCCCCTGCAAGGTTCTGGTTGTCCCTCGGGCAGCGCAGATTTCCTATAAAAATATTCTGGTCGCCACCGACGGATCGAGCCACGCCAACGCCGCGCTTACCGAGGCGATCGCCATAGCAAAGCGCAGCGGGAGCCGACTGATCGCGCTTTCGGCCATACGCGATGAAAGCGAACGGAAAGAGGCCGAAGGCTATTCAGGCAAGGCGGCCGGGACGGCAAAAAACGAAGGGGTCGAAGCGGAGGCGGTCACGCCGATGGGAAGATCGTTCAACGCCATTATCGAGACTGCGGGCGGCAGGGGCGTCGACCTTATCGTGATGGGGGCCTACGGGAAAACGGGATTCAAGAAATTTCTCATGGGAAGTTCGACGGAAAAAGTCATCGGGACGGCCGGCTGCGCGGTGCTTGTGGTCAAGGCAGGGTAAGATAGCGGCTTTTTTCGTGGATTTACAATTTCATGGTAACGCCGGCAAGGCAGGATATATCTGTTTCCGGTTTATTGAGACCGCCTTTCACGCCAAAATCGACATCGAGGCTGCCGGTAAGCGAGTAAATAAAACCGCCCAATAGAAAAGCGGGATCGGCGTTCGACGCCTTTTCGTGATTTCGCTCCACTCCGATATTCGCGACAGCCTTAAGTCTCTTGACGACCTCAACCTGCGAAGCAAGAGAAAGGTGCCAGATGTCCTTTCTGTTTACATCCTCGTCCGTCCGAAGTCCGTATTCAGTGCGGAGGCAACCGATATTCAAATGGAACGTCCAGGGTGCCGCATCCTTCGTGGTGATAAAAAACGCGCTGTACGAGGCCCTCCCGTTGCCGAGTCCCTTGTCTTCATTACCCGTAGGCAGACTTATACCTGGCTTCACCGCAAAGCTTAAACCATCTTTTTCGTAGAACCTCCATTTTACCTGGATTGATATATCGGAGATCCCGTGTTCCGTCGTCTCATGAGCGCCCCGTTTTATCTCAATGCGTTCATAGGGGACTCCAAGAACCAGATCAACGGTATCGGATAGGCCGTAAGACAACACCGGGATGGTCGGGAAAATAAAAGTATTCGTTGTAATACCGTCCTCGTTGCCGTGCCCGTACTCCCCGGTAAATTCAAGCTGCGCTTTCCTTTTTCCCTGCGTCCCTGTATCGTCTGTAATGAGTGGATGCGCGGCATGCGCCGATCCCGTCCCATACATCATGAGGGCAACGATCATCAGCAGCACGCGCATCCGCATTTCAAGCATTCCTTTCATAGGCAGTGAGTGTGTTACCACAATACCATTCCTCACCGTCTGACTTCAGAATGGAACCCCCAACATGAAACGCACTTCTCGATCATTCGTCGTGCGGTTCAGGCCGAAAACAGCGCCGATATTCGCCCATATTCTGTTCCCGAGCCAGGCGAGCGTGGGGCCGACAGCGTATTGATTTTCCGAATAGCTCCCCTTCGACTCCACGCCGAGCCGGAACGACGGTATGATTTCGTAATTCACGCCCACGGCATATTCATGTTCCTCCTTGCCCGAGGCGTATCTGCGCTCGTAGATCTGGTTGTACGCCATACCCACTCTCCCGATTTCCTTTCCCAGGATAAACTTCCCTTCGAACCTCGGCCCATCACTGTCGTTTATATGCTCGTCCTCCGCGTACAGAAGCACGTCCACGGGCAGCACGTCCTTCTCGGCTATCCGGTATTTGAGCTCGATTTTATACCCGAGATACGTTAAAGAGGGCGCATCGGCAGTCTGTTGATAGACTTGATAAAGGCTCGCGTTTAACCGGTCGGTGATACCGTATTCAAGCTCGACCTGCTGCGTCCAATCGCTTGCATTGCGCTTCTGAATGTCCTCCGTCACGGCGGTGTCCCAAAACTCGACCTCTGCGTTTCCTTTTGCCAAAGTCCCGTATTCCTCAGTCCAGACAAAATTTCTCTGGGCGGCCGACGCCGCTCCTCCCGTCAATACAAAACACATCGCTGCCAGACTTCCCCACGCCGCTTTTTTCATGTCATCTTCCCCCTTATTTGATATTGATTATCATTTTCATTTTTACGTACAAAAATGCGCCGCAAAACCCGAAGGAATAAGCGGCGAGAACCGGGAGCGCTACATTTTTTTCACGAAGATTTCTCTGGTGATGTCCTTATCGACCGCGATCATGGTCTCCCCAAGCTGAATCACGTATGACGGTCTTTTCTGGTGAAGCTTGACCATGCTTCCGGGCACCACTCCCATGGCGGACAGCCGGTCGAGGCGGGAATGCGAGCCGGGCGTAATGAATACGATCTTCGCCTGCTCGCCGGGCGCCAAATCGGCCAGCGGCGCCACGAGCGGCTTCATCTCCTGCCGGAACATGGTGCAGCACTCCCCGCGCGGGATCGGTTTGCCGTCCGGGGAATTCGGCGGATGTCCGAGCAGCGTGCAGACGCTGTCCGTGACTTCCGGCGAAAGAATGTGCTCGAACTTGCACGCTTCTGCCTCCGCGCCGTCAAGGGCGAAAAGATCATAAAACAGCCGCAGGGAAAGCCGGTGTCTGCGGACGAGTTCCTTT
>DASWAB010000001.1:0-4182 GCA_036391375.1 Nitrospirota bacterium | reverse complement strand
ACCAGCTTGGCGCCGTTGATGTCCACGATCTGTTTGTCGAGGAGGTCGCGGCAGAGAAGGATGTCGTTCGACAGCGGCGACGCGGGCGTCAGGCCGTCGACGCGCACGTTCGCCGATATGACGCGCCGGTTAAAGAGGTTGATCATGTCCCAGGGGAGGAGAAAGGTCTGCTTGCCCGAGGCGACAATGAGCGCGGTAACGGCGGGAAAAGGCTCGCCCAGGACAATGACGATGTCCGTGAGCTTTCCAATCTCTTCGCCTGTCTGGTCGAGCACCGGCTTCTTGTAGACTTCGCTGACAAAGATTTCTCCGGCAAAAAATGGCATGACCAGCTCCGCTTGCAGAGAATGATTGAATGGTTTAGGTTATACCAGCGGCCTTCGGTGAAGTCAAGGAAAAACGGGCCAGGACATGAGAGAACTATGCTAAAATAGTAAAAGAAACGGTCGGTTCCCCGGGGCGCTGCGCGTTCCGCGAAACATCGCGCGGGAGTGCAATCTATAAAGCATTAAAATATTGATATAAAAAAAATTAACATGTCTTGTCAATGGTTTTCTGCTATAGTCTGGAAACGCCGTTAGAGGAATGCGGGTAAAAAACGGAGCGCCGGCGTCGCTGTTTCGTAGTGCGCGCCGCAGAAAACTTCTTTATTTTTAGCGTGCGATTAGGGAAAGGAGATTTTATCATATGCCTGAACAGACCGTGAAGGACCTGAAAAAGGAAATATACCTCGTGATGCATAAAGCGCAGGAGATGCTCGAGCTCACGGAGGATGGGTTCATGAAAAACAAGCTCTCATCCCTGGACCAGGCGGAAGAACTCGCCAAGGAAATCCATGCAAAGGAAGATACGCTCACCGCCACGCTCGCAAAAATGGCCTCGGCGAACAGCGAGGCGCGGGCGCTCCTGACCGTCCCTGCTCACACGGAGAAGATCGCGACCAGCATCAAACGCATATCCGAGAATGTCCGCGTCCGGATCAAGGAAGGCATGCTGTTCAGCGACAAGGCCATTCATGAAACCGGAACGCTGTTTGCCAAGTCCAGGGAAGTCCTGAAAAAGTCCGGCGAGGTCGCGGTGACCGGCACCGGAGCGGCAGCGGAAAACGTACTTGCCGAGACCGACGCCATCGGACGCATGGCCAACGATTTCGCAACGGCGCATGAGGAGCGGCTCGTCACCGGCGAATGCTCGCCCAAGTCTTCCTCGACCTATCTCTGCATCCTGTATGCCTTCGAGGACATGGGAACACACGTTAAGGACGCGGTAAGGCGCCTGAGCGGAAAATAAACCGTAACATGCCCGCATCGTCAAACCCGGGAGTCGGATTGGCGCTTTCGGGAGGCGCCGCCCGCGGCCTCGCGCATATTGCTGTCCTGGACGCCCTGGAACTGGAAGGCGTCCCCATCCACGCCATTGCCGGGACAAGCGCCGGCAGCATCATCGGCGCGCTCTACTGCGCCGGCATGCCCCTTTCCGAAATAAAACGGATTCTTCTGGGCGCCAAATGGAAGGATATTCTTAAATTCACCATTCCCCGGCGGGGGCTCATTTCGAGCGAGGGCATCTACCGGTTCATGGAAGACATCCTGCCGGTGAAAAAATTTTCCTCGCTTCCCCTCCCCTTTGCTGCCGTCGCTACCGACCTTCGCACCGGCGAAAAAATCGTCCTTGCCAGCGGCTCCCTTGCCCGGGCGGTGCAGGCAAGCTGCAGCCTCCCGATCATCTTCACGCCCACGGAGCTCAACAAAAAGGCGCTGGTCGACGGCGGCGTTGCCAGCCAGATACCGGTCAGGACGGTTCGCGAACACCTGGGTGTAAAAAAAGTCATCGCGGTAAATGTGAATTATAAGGCGCTGGAGATGGAGCAGTTCGACAGCATCGTGAAAATCGCCGCCCATTTGTCCGCGCTCTGGGCCTCGCGAAACGCGCGGGAAGAGGAAAAACTTGCCGACGTGGTTATCAACGTCGACGCGCGGGGCATCCCGCTCTACGACCTTTCCAAGGCGAAAGAGCTTCTGAAGCGCGGACAAAGCGCCGCCGAGGGAAAAATGGCGGAGATCAGAGCGCTGATGTGAGGACCCATCTATAGTCTTCCCCTTTTCGCTCCTGCCTGACTGTTCAGCAGTCCAAGTCGATTAAACAATCAAAAACTCCCGTAGGATATCAAAAAATCCAACCACAAGCAAATATCCCCCACAGCAGAATCCTCTTGCGAAACCATAATAGCCTTAATGAGAACTTAACGAAACATTCATCACTCTTTAACAAATATTTTATATACTGACATAACTGCAGGGCTAAAGATGTGAACTCTAATTCACAATAATGGGTGAACTTGGGGTCAAATCACACAAAATGGCGTGGTATGCCCCATTTATAATTATAATTTTATATTTATTTCTATTTCTATATTATGCAACAAATTGAATCTTTTCGTATTTGTAAAGCTGCCCTTGATGGCCCCCTTTTTGCACATAAAATGGATATGTTTTCAATATTTTTTGTCAGCCTGAGATCATAACCCATGCTGAAAATAAACAGATACAGCAAGTCTTCAAAGGGCCGATTATACAAATTTTTCTACCTGCTCTTCGTTGCTGTTTTTGCGGCCTATCCTGTCTTAGATGCGCATTTAGATGCTGTCAATAGTTCTCTCCCCGGTTCTCTCTCCGCTGCAAACGACATGGATGACGACGGCGGCAAAGATCACGTCTTATTCCATGCTGTACATGCGTCTCATGATGACTGTTCTTTTGGTCATGTGGTTTTTCCGGCCACTACCGCGATCAGTTGCCTGACCTATCTTATCGCCAATGCGTCTGCTCATGTCCAGGGAATAAAGTCTCTCCAAGGCTGTCGTCCCTTATCTTCCGGCCTCTCGCCGCCCGTATCGTAACATCCTCAGAAAGTTCCTGACTAAAGCTATTCTCCGCTGAACGTATTCTGTTCCGAACAAAATCGGAAGACGCGCGCAGGTGTTCGGTCTTCCTGCCGCTTGCTTTGGTCTGAGGACAAAAAGCAATGGCTCGGCATTGAGAGGAGAAGGGAGGTGAGACGAGATTTATTCGGAGTGGTGCTGTTTGTTGCAAAATATTTTGACAATGCAGCTAACTATTTGTGGAAAAAGGAGAAAACATGAAAAAGCTTAAAAAGAAGTATTTGATCTTAGCCGCGGTGGCGCTCATTGCCCTCGCATCCGCGACAGCCCTGTATTCGGCCACGAACGGATACAAGGTCATCGCCTGGAACGACCTCGGCATGCACTGCGCATGCCCGAGCTCTGAGTACTACATTATCCTGCCGCCCTTCAATACCCTCAGGGCGCAGGTACTTCAGACCGGGGGTTCGATCCCGACCGTTGTTTCGAGCGGGGTGACCGTAAAGTATTCACTGGTTGAAGACACGGATGCCGTCTATAACAGCGACTCCTATACCCAGAACTGGAAAACCTATTGGCCGCTGATATTCCCGACCTCGATGTTTCCACCATTTTACAATGCCACCACCGGCAATTACCAGGGTCTGACCGGCAAGAAGCTTGCGGACACCATGGACTATAATGCCACGCATCGTTCGTATGAAGCGCCGGGCATTCCCGCCTTCCCCGTTGTTTCCTCGAATGCCGCCGACAACATCATGACCGATCCCCTCGGCGGTCCGAACAGGGACCCCTATATAACCGCGAATATTACGGTCCAGGACACAACCGGCGCCACCGTTGCGACGACGCAGACGGTCGTGCCTGTCGCCTTCGGCGGATGCTGCACCTGCCACATCAAGCTCGCGGCCGCTTCCGGATATCCCGCCACGCCCCAGGGCTCTTTCCTGAACATCGGACGCCTCCATTACACCAACAGGAGCAAGATCAATATCGCGGAGATCTCTCCTCAGAACGACGGCACCTACGGGAAGATCCGCTGCTCCTATTGCCATTGGGACCCGGCCATGGGCGAGTCCAAGGCGATGGGCATAGGCTATTACTGGCCGAACTTTGGACTCGTTCCCGGTGCTAAGACGAGATTATCCGCTATAAGAACATCGTCCGAGTCTTTCTCGCAGGCGCTTCATCAGTTCCATGCGACGAACAGCACGGTGATTGCTTACGACCCGAACATCGCGAAGAACTGCTATGACTGCCATCCGGGCAACGGCGTCAACTGCTACCGGGGCTCGCACAAG